>DATNLB010000009.1:0-3298 GCA_035603095.1 Candidatus Acidiferrales bacterium | reverse complement strand
AGTTGCGCGGAGCTGCATCACCGGTGAGCTGACCGTGAACGAATAGCCATCGATCACCGCTTCTTCGCTAACCGTGACGAGTGGAGGAGGTTCCGGCAGTATCGCAGTGGCGGAGAGCGGCGTGCGCTGCGGATTCTGTCCCGCGGAAACGGTAAAGCGAACGGACCCGCTAGTTTCGGCCTCTTCTTTGGTGACGGTCCAATCGGAGGGAAGCAACACTGCGGGCTTCTTGAAATCCCCCGCGATCTCCCCACGGTGGTGAGAGTCCACCCGGACCGAGAAAGACTCTCCGGAGACGATTTCGCTGCGATCGGCGAGCGCGTCCAATCGCAGCCCTGTGACGAGCGCCAAAGCCACGTCAATTTTTTCCCGTTTTCGCTTCAGGCTTCGCGCGAGGGATATGACGGGAGCGGGAACTTGGTACGAAATCGAAGGCACGGGCACTTCATTGATTTTTCTGCCTGCCGCAACCAGGGAATTGGCGGCCGACTTCCAATCGAGCCGCAAGACCGCCTCGCGCGCCGACACCAGGGAGGCATCCACGGTTCGCATGAGCGGGTCAGCGCCCAGATTCCCGGCTTCATAATCCTCATCCAGCGGGCCAAGCGGTTGTGCGAGCAAGGCCGGATCGAGTTCCTGGCCGTCCTCGCGCTGGAGAGCGACGGCGCGCCGCAGGAACGGTGAGCTCAGAAAACCGGTGATTCCCTGAGTGCGATGATTGGCAAACGAATCGAGACCCATTTCACGCCAGGATTTTCCGTAGAGCGGCGAAATCTCGTCCACCGGCACAAAGTAGCCCTTGGGGGCGTCGCTTCGGTCGAGGTCCACTACGATCACAGGCTTTCGGTCGCCCCAGGGCGTCAAGTCCTGTTCTTCCGGGGAAGAGCCGTGCAGCTTGAAGGAAGAATCCGCCGCGAGTTGCACGGCCTTCGGCGTGAGTAATCCCGAAGCTTGATGATGTCCGTGGCCCCCGTGCACGCCGCCCCAGCCGTTAATCACAACGTTGGGGCGAAATCCGCGGATCACATGGACCATGTCCTCGAGCACCTGGTCGCCCCAGATCCGTTCCGTTTCTTCCGGCGTCTTCGAATAGCCAAAATCTTTGGCTCGCGTAAAGTAGAGCCTCACGCCATAGCCCCGAGTTGCCGCCAGCAATTCCTGCGTCCGGATCAATCCCAGTTGCGGTGCTTGTTCGGGGCCGAGGTCATTCTGCCCGCCCTCACCGCGCGTGAGGGAAAGCAGCGCGACATCCGCATGAAGTCCGCGCGCCAGATAAGTAAGCACCGCAGCGCTCTCATCGTCCGGATGAGCCGTCACGTACAGGATCCGCGTGGTAATTCGAGCGCTCTCGATCGCCTCGATTGTTTCCGGCAAGCCGGGCCCCGTCCCCGGTGCGGGAGGAAATTGCCCTTTCGCTGCGGCCGCCCAAATGGACAGAAACAAAACTACGTGCGCTACGACAGTGAAGCGTTTCAATTCCCCTCCCAGGCTGCGTCTACTCTCCCCATCATGCATCTGAAAGCTCCAGCGCCAGTATTCACTCAGAAGCTTGGTCGTCGCGATCCGTTACTGAATACTGGATACCGATAACGGATCGATTTTCTTCTCAAACGGCCATTGTCGCATCTCTCGCGCGCGAATGAGATACGCAAGCGCTCCCAGTGCGATTTCCGCCAATCCCCATTTTCTCGTCGCCCCGGTCTGCCAGAAGAGCCACGCCCATCCGATCATCGTCAGCACCGCGGGCAGCGGATACAGCCACATCTTGAACGGAAGGCCTTCGGTGCCCCGGCGCCGCCGCAGCAACATCACTCCGACCGCCTGGCCGATGAACTGCACGATGAGCCTCATGGCGAGAATTCCTGCAATGGCTTGTTTCAGTTTCAAGGAAACGCTGAAGACAAGCGCGAGTCCGGCCAGCACTAACAACGAAACGTGCGGAAAGTGTTTCGTGGGATGAACCTTGCCGAACGCCGGAAAGAAATTCCCGTCCTGCGCCGCCGAATAGGGCACTCGCGAAGCGCCAAGCAGCACGGAGAATGCGGAAGCGACAGCGATCCACAAAATCATTCCCGTCACGAAGCGCGCGGCCGCCTGCCCATACAATCGTTCAACAAACAAGCTGGCGATGAAATCGGAATTCTGCGCTTCGCGCCACGGCACCACTCCCAGGATGCTGGTCTGCATCGCCAGGTACAGGATGGCAATCCCCAGCACCGAAAGAAAAATCCCGCGTGGAATATTCTTCTCTGGATCCTTGATCTCGCTGCCGAGGTGGCAAATGTTGTAGTAGCCCCAGTAGCTGTAAACCGTACTCACCATCGCGGAACCCAGCCCTGCGAACCACACCCACGACAAGTCGAAGGCCCCCGGCGGAAAATCAAACGCCATCTTGGCGTTGAAATGCGTGGCCCCGCCCCAGATCAGCCACAGCATGGTTCCCACGACGCCTATCCACAGCAAAACGGAAATTTTTCCGATCGTCGCGATCCGCCGATATAGCAGGATTACGATCAAGACGACGAGTCCGCCGGAAATCGCCTTCGCCTGCAATGGCGTGAAGGGGTACAGATATCCCGCATACTTTGCGAAGCCAATCGACGCCGACGCCACGGAAAGCGGCGCCTGCACCAACGTTTGCCACACGAACAAAAAGGACATCAACCGGCCCCACCGCTCCGGACCGTAGGCTTCTCGCAGAAAAACGTATGTGCCGCCGGCTTTCGGCATCGCCGCGCCCAGCTCGGACCATACAAATGCATCCAGCGTCGCCAGAAGCGCACCCGCCAGCCATGCGATGAGCGCCTGCGGCCCGCCCATCGCCCGAATCACCAGCGAACTCACCACGAACGGGCCAATGCCCACGATCTCGATCATGTTCAGGGCGACGGCCTCTTTCAGGCCCAGTCCGCGCTCCAGGGCGGGACTTGCAGCATGGTTGTTCGTCTTCACGGGTCCGCCGAGAATAACAAATGCCTCCCGCGCCGCCTAACCCAGATTCGTTCCACACAAGGACCATTTCAGTTTGCAACTCTTCTTGAAGGGCTTAAACTCAGGCGCGCAGAGCCTGATCCTGCACTATCTCTTTCTTGGACAGTGACCACCAGTGAGTAGCGCAAGCCCGGGACTTCAGGCCGGGGTAAGCCACGACTATAGTGGTGTGGCCTGCTGCGCGATGTAGCGTTTGATTACGTCGAGCGGCGCGCCGCCACAGGATGCGGCGAAGTACGACGGCGACCACAGCACATTCTTCCAATAGCACTTGGCGATGCCAGGTAACTGGCGACGGAGAACGTAA
>DATNLB010000015.1:0-3487 GCA_035603095.1 Candidatus Acidiferrales bacterium | reverse complement strand
CGGGCTGGCCATCGCCAATTCGCTCGCGGCTGTCGCCGCAGGCGCGCACCAGGTCCACGCGGCCGCCAACGCTCTCGGTGAGCGCGTTGGCAATACGCCCATGGAATTGATGCTCGTCAATCTTCGCCTAATGGGCCTCATCCACCAGGACCTCTCCCGGCTCAAGGAGTATTGCGAAAAAGTCGCCAAGGCCACGCACACAAAGATTCCGCCGAACTATCCGGTCGTCGGCCATGACGCGTTCCGCACCGCCACGGGAGTACACGCCGCCGCACTCATCAAAGCCTTTCGAAAAAATGATCTCGAACTCGCCAATGCGGTTTACAGCGGTGTGCCCGCGCATCTCTTCGGCCTCGACCAGGTCATCGAAATCGGCCCGATGAGCGGCAAATCCAACGTGCTGTTCTGGCTGGAGAAGCACCGCATTCCCGCAGACGACGCCGTTGTCACACGCATCTTTGACGCCGCCAAGCAGTCCCCGCGCGTCCTCTCCGATGCGGAAGTTCTCGCCCTCTGCACCGAGGCCGCACGCAATTGAGCGGAAAGCGTTCTCGCAAGCCGACGGTGAAACGCGCCCTCGTTTGCGTTATCCTTCTGGCTATGCCGGTTCGCTCCGCTGCTCCTTCCCACGCGTCACGCCAGGCCCAACGTTCACGGCTCCCCGACAACGCGCGAGTCCGCGCCGCTCTCGATTGGTTCACGCCCAATATTTCGTGGGTCAATGACCAGCAGGTGCGCATCACGGAAATCCCAGCGCCGCCTTTTCAGGAAGCGCAGCGCGCAGCGGCGGTCAAAGAGTTACTGGCCGAAACCGGCCTGCCCGCGCACATCGACAAGACCGGCAACGTCATCGGAGAACTGCGCGGTGAGAATGAAAAAGAAATTGTAGTTATCTCGGCGCACCTTGACACCGTGTTCCCTCCGAGCACGGACGTAAAAGTTCACCGCGATGCCAGCCACATGACCGCCCCAGGAATTTCCGATAATGGCTGCGGATTGGCGGCCCTGCTGGCGCTGGCGAGCGCTGTGCAGTTCGCGCACCTCAAGCCGCAGCGCACCGTTCTTTTCGTCGGCGACGTTGGCGAAGAAGGCGAAGGCAATCTTCGCGGCATGCGCGCCCTCGTCGATGCCTACCGCGGAAAACTCAAAGCAATTGTCGTGCTCGACGGCTCCGGCACCGATCATGTAACGACGAAGGCCCTCGCTTCGCGCCGGCTGGAGGCCCTCATCACCGGCCCCGGAGGCCACAGTTGGTCCGATTTCGGCATGCCCAATCCCATCAACGCTCTTGTCCGCGGCTCCGTGCGCTTTATCAACACCAAAGTTCCGGCCAGCCCTCGCACCACGTTCAACATTGGCCAGATCGAAGGCGGCACCTCAGTAAATTCCGTTCCCTACGAGGCGCGCCTGAAAGTCGACATTCGCTCGGAGGGCGAGGACGAACTAACTCGCCTCGAATCTGCGCTTCGCGAATGCATCGCCGCGGGCGTGCGCGACGAGATGGATTCCGCGCGCGACCGTTCGAAAGGAAAGCTGGAATGGAAGGTCGAACTGCTGGGGAGCCGCCCGGGCGGGGAATTGGCCCAAGATTCGCCCCTACTGGCCGCGCTTCGCGCCGCCGATGAGTTTGTCGGCAATCAGTCGCGCATCGAACGTTCTTCGACAGACGCGAATATTCCGCTCTCCCTGGGGATCGATGCCATTTCCATCGGTGCCGGCGGCAGCGGCGGCGGGGCGCATTCACTGCAAGAATGGTACGATTCCGCGGGCCGGGAAGCCGGTTTGAAGCGCGCGCTTCTTACCGTCCTCGGGGTTTCCGGAGTGGCAGAGGAGAAAACCCGATGAAAATCCGGCCGAATCGCGTTCGATTCCTTGCCGGTATTGCCTCTTTTGTTGTCGTCGCCCTCGTTGTTGCATTCCACGCGAAAACGAGCGTGGCGCAAAAAGCTCCCAGCACCACCTATTACACTCACGGCCGCATTTACTCGAATGACCCGGCGCATCCGTGGGCCGAGGCCATGGCCGTCAGCGACGGAAAGATTAGTTGCATCGGCAAAATGGATCACGTCCTGCTTGATTGCGGAGGCGGCCAGGAAGGCGTCGAGACTGTCAATCTCAAAGGCCAGTTTGTGATGCCCGGCTTCAATGACGCGCATGTGCATCTCGGCGTCGCCGCCGCCGACGAACTCGCCGTCCCGCTAACGGGCGTGCCTTCCGCGGAAGAAATGCAGAAGCGCGTCGCCACCGCCGTTGCGCAGCACAAAGAAGGGGAATGGATCACCGGCGGTGGCTGGGACCACACGCTCTGGCCTGACAAAAAATTCCCCAATCGCCAGCAGCTCGATGCCGTCGCGCCCAAGAATCCCGTCATTCTCACACACATCTCTGGTCACGTGGCCGTGGCGAATTCTCTCGCGCTCAAGAGCGGGGAGATCGACAAGAACACTCCCAATCCGCCAGGCGGTGAGATCGAACACGATGCGTTTGGCGAGCCAACGGGAATGTTGAAAGAATACGCGGCCATGTCTCTGGTGAAAGACCGTATTCCCGACCCCACTGCTGAGCGGCGGCGCAAGGGAATCGAGCGGGTTCTCGAAAACGTCGCCAGGAACGGCGTTACTTCCGTCCAGGATTTTTCCGGGTGGGAGGATTTTCAGGTGTACCAGCAACTGAAAGAGGAAGGCAAACTCACTGTTCGAATTACAGAGTGGCTCCCGTTCAATCTGCCGCTCAACGATCTGCAGAATATGCGCGCGCAGGGCGGCGCCAAGGATTCGTGGCTGAAAACGGGCGCGCTGAAAGCCTTCACCGATGGAGCCATGGGTTCGCGCACCGCGGCGATGCTCGAGCCCTATTCCGACGATCCCTCTACGAGTGGAATCCTCACCAACGATCCGGAAAAGCTCACGGCGATGGCCATTCAGCGCGATAAAGCCGGTTTCCAGTTGGCCTTCCATGCCATCGGCGATCGCGCCAATCGCATCGCGCTGGACGTTTTTGAAGCGGTCGCCAAAGCCAACGGGCCGCGCGACCGCCGCGACCGCATTGAACACGCGCAAGTTGTCGCGCCCATGGATTTCGTCCGCTTTGCGGAACTTCACGTCATTGCTTCCATGCAGCCTTCGCATCAGACCACGGACATGCGCTGGGCGGACGACCGCATCGGGCCAGAGCGCGTCTTGGGCGCCTACGCTTGGGCCACCATGCTGAAAAACGGTGTGAAGCTGGCGTTCGGAACCGACTACGACGTGGAGCCCATCAGCCCCTTCCGCGGGTTATACGCCTGCGTTACCCGCGAACGCCCCGATGGCGGCCCGAAAAACGGCTGGGAGCCGCAGGAGAAAATCTCACTCGACGATTGCATTCGCGCGTATACCTCGGGTTCTGCTTACGCGCAGTTCGAGGAAGGAAAGAAAGGTGAACTGAAACAGGGCGAGTACGCCGATTTCATCATCCTTTCGAACGATCTCACCAAGGTTCCCCCCGC
>DATNLB010000048.1:0-4386 GCA_035603095.1 Candidatus Acidiferrales bacterium | reverse complement strand
CGCCATTTCAGGGCTGAGCAGATACACGCCGGCGTCGTCGTTGGTGTCAAAACCAACGAGCACGTTCGGATCAGTTGGCCGCGGCAAACGGCGCAAAATGGAATCCAGCAACCCTGGACTCAGCTTCGCCGCTCAACCCGCTGCCTTGACCATGGCCGTGAGTTTCACGGAATGGGTCAAGCCGCACCTCGCTGTAAAGCCTTTCGATTATAGCGAGGTGCCGCAGCTCGTGCTTGCGCACCATGCAACTTCGTAGTGCCTCGGTTTGTGGCAGTTTCCGACGGGTGGTGCGAGTACCGTCCAAAATGGAACAGCCTTGCGGCTGGCTTTGTCGCACCGTATCCAAATGAGGATGAGCGATCCGGTTCATCACTTCCCCAAGGATATGGTCCCCCTGCTCCGCTGCAACATTGACGCAGGTGAACTGGCGATTGTTGAGCCACTCCGCGACGACGGCGATGGGCTCATGGACGCCGTTTTGCGCTGCAAGATTTGCGGGGCCGAATTTCGCATCGAGGATGGAATCGCGCGCCTCTTGCCAAGTCAGCTTAGTCCGGAAGACAAGCACGAGATGAGCATCCGGGACGCGATCGACTACGATTGTACAAATCCGGGGCCTTTCGTACCTCCGCCCGAGGGCTGGAGATCGGTGTTTTCCGATATGCTGGAAGTTCCCCTGCACCTCAATGGACTGCAATCCTCGCCCTCAAGCACGGTTTTGGAACTTGCCTGCGGCGACGGCCGCTTCACGATTCCAATTGCGGAAACAGGAGCGAGGATTCTCGCGGTCGATTTTTCGATTAACGCCCTGCGCCTGCTGGCACACAGACTGCCCTCCGGCGCCCGGGTTGGACGCGTCCATGCGGACATCAATCATCTGCATGTCGCGAGCCGGGTCTTCGATCGTGCGCTTACTCTGACTCCTCTCGATTCTCGTGACGAACGGATGACCATGTACCGGACGGTCGCGAATGCCTTGACAGACGACGGACGATATGTCGGCAGCGTGGAACACTACGACTTAAATCGGCGGCTGTTGGGCCTCCCCCTGGCGCGACGCTATTCTAGAGGCGGCATCCTGGTCGAGCATTTGACCACGAAAACGATGCGCCGCGAAGCGGCGCCCTATTTTTCAAAACTTCGCATTCGTCCGATCCGGCCGCGCGTTCCGTTTGTTGAGAAACTGCCGCGCGGTTTGGCATTCTCCATCCTGCGCCTTATAGCCGCGCTTCCCATCGTCAGACAATTCGGGGAATTGCTTTTGCTCGTTGCGCAACGTCCCGTGCGGCTCCCTGTCGAAGGCGAGCATCGTTCCGGCAGCCGGGTAGCTAAAGGCGTGTATCGATCCTACATGCACAAGAAGCATCAAGAACCGTCGTGGGGTGAGGAGTTGGTTTGATCCACTAAGTCTCCCCCTGCGTCTCAGTGTGCCGTGCCAAATATCGCCACCGATCACAGTCGATTAGTTTCTTTCCATCAACATCATGCAGAAAGAAGGCGGGGAACAAATTCATATCTTTGCTGAACTCCTGATCATCTTGGCCGGTCTGGCCTGTCCTGGAATTAATACCATTCGGTGAGAAAGCTGCCCTGTCTTCCCTCCGATCAATAGCTCTTCAGGAACTCCGCAACGCTGGATTGGTTAGTGTCCTTGTTTGTGGCGCAGAGGCTGATGCCTTCGAGCAACTGACTTAGATTGCGAGGTCCGCCTGTGTACTTTGTTGAGCGGTCCTTGAAGAAGGCTTCTGCGTCCGCCCGGTGCTGAGGGTCACAGTAATTTCCCGCCACAAAAGGAAGAAAGGCACCGAAGTCAGTGGGCAGCTTGGCGACGAGCGTGTCCCAGTTTTGTTTAAGGAAGTCGTAAGCAATGTCTCGTGTCTGGGGCGATGCCCCGGCATTGAAGAGAATTGTAAGCGATTCACGATTGTCGAACTCATCCGTCAGGATTATGGGGAGCGCAACCTTGGTAATGGCCGGGTCGCGGAACGAGCCCATCGCGGAGAGCAGCCAACCCCTCAAGTTTTCGTCTGCTTCCTTCTTGGCTTGAGTGCGGAGGCGATCGAATAACGAGCGGTCCCCGTGACGCGCCGCTGTGTTGAGGACGGCACTGACCATATCCGGATCCACGGCTTTGTGATCCTCAAGCCAGGCGAGCGCGAGCTTCTTTCCTTGTTCGATGAACTCGCCGTCCTCCGCCTGGTCGGCAACAACGCCGAAAAGTCTAGGACGCAGCAAGCGGCTGTCATCATCCTCGCCAGGTTTTGCTTTCCAGCCTAACTGCTGGGCACGTGGCTTGTACTGATCGGACATGTAGCGGCGGTAGTTGGGTTTGAGATTGTCGGGGACCAAATGGTCGTCAAGGTCACCGGCAATCCACAAGGTTTTCGTCACCACGGCACGATCGGAATTACGCGCGAACTTGGGCACCAGGGCCATGGCCTCTCCGAGTGGTATGTATCCCTGGGTGAGAGCAGCGATATCACCGATCAAGCCGACTCGCTCAGGCAAGGAAAGCGTCTTTTCGTCTTTTAAGAGAGAGTTGAGCATTCCATCTTGATAGCGGACGAGGTAGTAGCCCGCCGCATCCGCATTCGCATGGGTCCAATTCGGGCATCCCGTAGCCTTCGCGAGATACACCGTTTGGGTGATGCTGGTCATCAAAATGCACGATCGCTGCTCTTCTGACCCTCTGGGATACCTGATGCAGACCGGGATGTTCCAGCTCTGGCTGGCTGAGCCCTGTGAGCCGCGAGGAAGAAAGCGCTGCTGAGAGAGTTGCAGTTTCACGCTTCCGCCGTCGCACTGGAGCCGAGCGGTCACCAGAGGGACGCCCGCTTGATCGAGGAATGTCGAGAATGCGCGGCCCACGGCCTGATCGCTGCCGCCCAGAGCCTCGAGGAACTGCGCTGACGTTGCGTTTCCCCACGCATACTTGTGGAGATAGTGGCGAATCCCTTCCTGAAACCTTTCGGGGCCAATGTAGGACTCAAACATGTTCAGGAGGGCCGAACCTTTGTTGTAGGTGATGTTGTCGAAAGCGTTGGCGATGTCATCGTCTGAGAGGACGGGCTGTCGCACTTTGCGGGAGCTAACGAGCTCGTCGGTGCCCATCGCGCCCTGGTAGCCGTTCAATTCACGAAGATTCATCTTCCACTCGGGGTGGTATTGGTTGACGATTTTGTTAGCCATCCACGAGGCGAAACCTTCGTTAAGCCAGATGTCGTCCCACCAGGCGGTAGTAACCAAGTCTCCGAACCACTGATGCGCCAATTCATGAGCGATCACGCTGGTAGGGGTGAGTTTCCACTGCAACGTGATCTCTTCAGGTTTGACAAGGAAAAATCCGGCCCCGTACGTGACCAGGCCGGGATGCTCCATGGCGTACCCTGCCAAGGGAATAGCCACCTCGTCGAGCTTTTCGTAGGGATAGGGAATACCGAAATATTTTTCCAGCAGATTTACGATGTCGGGAGTGGCAGCGGCGACATACTGGGCCTCTGGAGCGTGACCACGCGGCACGATGATGCGAATCTCGGTGTTGTTAGCGCCGGCGTGCCCCGCCGAAACGATATCCATCGGGCCCACAGCAATGGCCACCAGATAACTTGGCAGTGGCTTGGTTTCGGCGAACTTCACCGTCTTCATACCGTCATCGCTGCTGGTTTCGGAAAGCGTCGGCGTGTTGGAGAAGGCGCCATTAACCTTAGGAACATTCAAAGTGAGCTGCCATGGCACTTTGTACGAGGGTTCATCGAAACAAGGAAATGCCTGCCGCGCGGAGATGTTTTCAAACTGAGAATAAATGTACCAGTGATCGCCATCCTTGACCTGAAAGATCCCCTGCATGTCTTTGCGGCTAATCTGGCCTTCATACTCGGCGTGGAGCTTCGCGGGTCCCGCGGGCACAGGACGGTCAAGGGAAAAACCGACCAGGTCTTTCGGCTGGGAGATCACCTTGGCGGGAAGTGTCTGTCCTCCAAAGGTCAACGTGGCGCTCTTCACGGTGACCTTTTCGGCGTTGAGCCACAGGACCGAGCTAGCCTCTTTGTAATTGAGATCGATGTCTACGATTCCCGTGAAGGTGTCCTTGTCAGGGACCACCGTGAGATTGACACTGTAGCGGATTGGGGCGGCAAACGTGGGCAGCCTGAATTGCGGGGGCTGATTTTGGGCCCCGCAGAGGCTTGGCGTGAGCACTACCAGAGTAACAATGCGAATCAGGAGCGAGTTACGCATGATTGAGATGGAGAGCAAAAACGCAATCGGCGACACTGCGTTCTCGTCTCCTTCCTTTCTCAGAATTCGTTTTTACCCGGGATTTCCTCTTTGATATCGAAAACGGGAGGGATTATACGCCCAAATCGCCTGTTTCAACGTTGTTGAGAC
>DATNLB010000052.1:0-2300 GCA_035603095.1 Candidatus Acidiferrales bacterium | reverse complement strand
GATTGGCCGCTTCGAGGTGGCCGATGGCGGCACGATTTTCCTGGACGAAATAGGCGAAATTCCTCTCGAATTGCAGACCAAACTGCTCCGCGTGCTGCAGGAGAGAGAGTTCGAGCGGTTGGGAAGCTCGCGCACGCTTCGAACCGATGCGCGCTTGATCGCCGCGACGAACCGCGATCTCGAAGCGATGGTGAGCGAGCAGAAGTTCCGGTCGGATCTCTTCTTTCGCTTGAATGTTTTTCCCGTCCACGTCCCGCCCTTGCGGGAACGCCAGGGGGATATTCCGCTCCTGGTGCGGCACTTCACCCAACAGTTTTCCAGACGCATGAAAAAGGTCATGGAAGCGATTCCATCTGCGGCAATGGATGCCATGAGCCGGTATCATTGGCCGGGGAACATACGAGAACTTCAGAATGTGATCGAACGCGCCGTTATTGTATCGTCGGGCCCTGTCCTGACTGTCGATGTTACCGATCTTAAATTTCCCAAGGCCGGCCCTCCGGCGGAAAAACCCGCTTCTTCGAAATCGGCAAATGGCGCGTTACACAACGTTTTGGAGGAAACGGAACGTCAACAGATCCTCCAGACGCTCAAGCAGTGTAACTGGGTTGTTGCAGGCCCCAATGGCGCAGCGGCGCGTCTTGGAATGAATCGATCGACCCTCCAGGTGAGAATACACAAACTCGGAATCTCCCGGGATTCTGCATAATTCACGGTTTCATTTCTTACTTCAGCTGTTATACCGAAGGACTGCCACTTCTAACACCCCCGGTTTCATGTGCGAGGAAATTGGCAGTCTGCTAAACGGCTGGCAGTAGCACGCCACCGCTCTGATCTTACAAACCCCTCGCATTGCGGTTATCTCAAGACAAATCAAGAAGTTCCGTCGTCGCTGAAACAAGTTACGGTCTGGCATTCGTGTTGCCTTTGCCAGTGTCGCCCCAATGGGACGCAGATGAGCGGAGGGCGGCATGTCAATGGTTCTGATTTTCACGGGTAAGTGGAACAGGTGGTACCGTGTCCTGCGCTTCGACAAAGGGTTTGGACTGTTTGATTCCGTGCGCTATGGGCTGTGGCTGGCACGGGGCCGGGCGTAACGCCTTGTTTTGGCAGGCCTGAGAGGTAGACGTGCTGAAGATCACGATCGCGGAGACGGCAACAGACAGGAGATGGATCTTGCAGGGGCGCCTGGTCGGTCCTTGGGTGAGCGAGCTGAGAACAACCTGGAAGAGGGCGCACAGGAGGCAGGACAAGCGAGCCTGCATTATCGACCTCGATGACGTCACGTTCATCGACAAAAGCGGGGAACGACTGCTGCGGGCCATCTCCAAAAAAGGCGCGCAGCTCATAGCCAGCGGTATGTATACGAAGCATGTGCTTGAAAAGGCGAAGACGATGGACGGCGGAAATGCGATGAGCTCTTCCGCCGATCAAGCGGCAAGAGCGGAGGACCAATGACTACCCATCCCATGCATCTTTTCGATCCAGACCTAAAAGACTTCGCAGGGAAGCGCGCGCGGTCTGTTCGTCTGGCTCCAACAACACAGAACGATGTCTTTCTGAATGCGTTACTCGAGACGGGCACGACAAAGACCGTACGAAGGAACCCTCTCGAGTGGGCCGCTGCAACGGGTCTGCACATTGTGATTCTTGCGACGCTGATCATTGTGCCGCTGTACACAACGGGGACGATCCAACTGGACAACTACAATACGATTCCCTTGGCGGCGCCTCCCGCTGCGCCACCCCCGCCTCCACCACCGGCGGGGCGGGCGGCAGCTCCGCACGTGACATCTAAACGCGCGAAGCTCACCTACACGCAAGGAAAACTAACTTCGCCTGCCTCGATTCCGAAGACGGTCTCTCTGGACAATGCGGCGGGCGCGCCGGACTTGGGAGGCGTCGAGGGCGGCGTTCCTGGCGGCGTGGCCGGGGGACAACTCGGCGGGTCACTCGGTGGAGTTCTCGGTGGAACAGGGACTTCCATCCCGATACCACCTCCGCAACAGCCCGCGGTGAAGCGAATTGTTCGCGTTGGGTCCAACCTCAAAGGACCGCGGCAGACCTATGCGGTCCAACCCGAATATCCACCGCTCGCGAGGCAAACGCACCTCTCAGGCGTCGTGGTAGTCAGCGCGGTAATCGATGAGCACGGAAACGTGGTGGGAGCGCGTGCTTTGAGCGGTCACCCGTTGCTGATACCCGCGGCGTTAAAGGCCGTGTTGCAGTGGAAATATGAGCCAACGCTGCTTAATGGGACGCCGGTGGCCGTCGAAATGGAAGTCACGGTTCATTTCAAT
>DATNLB010000061.1:0-2737 GCA_035603095.1 Candidatus Acidiferrales bacterium | reverse complement strand
GGATTCCGTTCTGCCGAATCGGAAGCCGCGCTCGGTTTTGAGGAAGAATCGTTGGAGGCTCAGAAAGAGCTCGTTGGGCGAAAGATGAATGCGCCTGTCGATGCGTTCCGGTTCCTCGAGAAGATGCCGCTCGATCAGGTCGCGTACCTGATGGCCGAGTCCAATAAGTCGGCCGCTCTTTCTAAGATTCGGGCCTTTCTGAACAAATGGCGGCCCATTCGCATCGCTCTGCCGGTCGTTGCCACCGAGCTGGAAGCGCTCGGTATGCCGCGTGGAACAAAGTTCGACCAGATCGTCGAACAAGTCTTCGCCATGCAACTCACCGGCCGCGGCAAGACGCGCGAAGAGCGGGAAAAAATTCTGCGCAAGCTCAGCGGCATCAAGGAACCTCCGAAAAAGAAAGAGAAGGAAAAGAAACCGTCAAAGGGCGCTGACAAGGCTCACGCTGCTGCCGCGATGGGCGACGCCGCTCACAAGAAGCACGCCGCCGCAAGAATCGAGGCGACAAAGCAGGCGGCCAAGGGGAAACCTGTGCCCCCGAAGCCTCACGCGAAGCATGCCGCCCCGGCATCTCATGGCAAGAGCGTTGCCTCCGGCAAGAAGAGTCACGGGCGCAAGTAGCGCGTTGGTTCGCCGATTACCCGCCGCCTGTGAGCAATGTCACGATGCATGATACAATCGTGTTGGGGATGAATAGAGATAGGGAAGGAAAATGTCTAAACAACCTCTCGAACAGCGTGTCGACAACCTCTCATGTAATGACGACCTGAAGAAGAGCATAAACACTTTGCCTACTTCCAGCCCGCAGAATCCTGCTAAAAATCCTTTCATTGCTCGCCGAAAACCGTCTCAGGGCGGCGCCAATGGAACTCAGTCAAGCTCGAACAGTAAAGATTCCGCAAAGCTGCCAGGCTGAGAGTAATATAGCGGTCCATGACGTTTGACGTCACAGGACTGTTAATATTTCTTCTCGCGATTGTTCCGGGGTTCCTTGCGCAACAAGCCCGCTCCTACTTAGTACCGCGTTCCCTTCGAACGAAGAGTGTTTTGGAAGAGACGGGCAATTACGTTCTCAACAGCATTTTAGTCCATCTCCTCCTGTTCGGCAGTTTCAGGCTTGTCCTAGGCATCGTTCGCAGCCCTGTGCCTTCAACGCTCGGCGTGGCGATGGCTCAAAAGCAGCTTGCTAGCTGGGCCTGGCAACATCGCTATCTGATCGTTTTCTATTACCTCGCGAGTCTGTTGTTGGGCTCGGTTCTAGGAGCCATCCGGGGCATCTCGGAACGGGATCGGCGAATCGGAACTTGGCTCGCAGATAATCGTTGGCTTAGCCCGTTATTGGTCCGTTTTGGCGTCCTCGCCTTTCTTGAAGAAGCCCCTGTGTGGTACGAGGCATTGCGCCAGAAAACCCGCAATGAGCGCACGTTCGTTGAAGTGAAGATGAAGCAGGAAGCTGGATTCTACACCGGCGAACTCAAGAGTTACGGGATCGTCCCCGATTCGGAGCCGAACAAAGACTTCCTGCTCGTTAATGCGGCCTATAAGAAAACCGAGGAAAGTGCTTATGTCCCCATGGATGTGGACGGCGTTCTGCTCAATTTTGCCGACGCGGAATCTATGGCAATTATTAAGGATAAAATTGCGTGACTTCGTCCGGGAAAGCCCTCTTGACGAATTGAAGGAGTAGCGCTTTGAATTGGTGCGCAGCATATCGACTTTTTCCGTATCCTGTTAGAATCGGGTTCCATGGGCCAACCGCAGTTCGTTCATCTTCACGTTCATACGGACTACAGCCTGCTCGATGGGGCTTGCGAAACCTCCGAGCTTTTGGATGAAGCGTCCCGCCAGAAGATGCCCGCCGTGGCCATCACCGACCATGGCAATCTCTTCGCCGCCGCCAATTTCTTTTACGAAGCCAGCAAGCGCGACGTTAAGCCCATCATCGGCTGCGAAGTCTACGTGGCCAAGGGCAGCCGCCATGAGCGCGGTGAAAAAACGAACGGCGGCAACGGCCAGGATCGCGGCGAGGCCGAACCCGGAATGCGCGGCTCAAATCATCTCGTGCTCCTGTGCGAGTCTCTCGAGGGCTACCACAATTTAATCAAGTTGGTCTCCGCCGGTTTTCTCGAGGGTTTCTACTACCGCCCGCGCATCGACTACGACTTGCTTGCGAAGCACAGCAAGGGCTTGATCGCTCTTTCCGCCTGTCTGCGAGGTCCGGTGACGGAAGCAGTCGTGGATCAGAAGTACGATCAAGCGCGCGAGAATGCTTACCGCTTGCGCGATCTTTTCGGCAAAGGAAATTTCTTCCTCGAAATTCAGGATCAGGGATTGCCGGTCGAAAAAGATGTCAATCGCGAACTGGTCCGTCTTTCGAAAGAGACCGGTATTCCGCTGGTCGCCACCAACGATTGTCATTACCTTCATCACGAAGACGCTCACGCCCAGGAAGTGCTGCTCTGCATCCAGACCGGCAAGACCATGAGCGACACCAATCGCATGAAATTCCAGACCGACCAGTTTTACTTCAAGTCTGCTGTGGAGATGGCCCAGGTTTTCGGCGAACTTCCCGAAGCCTTGAGCCGCACCGTGGACATTGCTTCGCGCTGCAACGTCAAAATCGAGCGCATCCCCAATCCTTTCCCGGAGTTCAAAGTCCCGGAAGGGCATACTTCCGCGAGTTATTTTGAATCGGTGGCGCGCCAAGGATTTGCCGCCCGCGTTCCGCAGCTCGAGC
>DATNLB010000163.1:0-2184 GCA_035603095.1 Candidatus Acidiferrales bacterium | reverse complement strand
GCCACGATCTCTTCGAACCCGAGCCCCAGCACCGCGCGTTCCGTCATCGCCGCCAGAGTCTCAGCGCCGTTCTTCCGCTCGAGTGTTTCCAGAAACGCTGTGCGCCCCTTATCTCGCAGCATCGGCCGCCGTGCCAGCGGGTCCAACACGGCGCCTCCGCCAATCGTCACGACCGGTGAAAACTGGCGCACGATAAAGCGGTCGCCCGGCAGCGCCAGCACTTCATCTTGCAACTTCAAGTTGGCAACCGCGGTGGCGCCCGGCGGCACTTCCTTCTCCCCGTGGAAAAATACTTCGGCGATGGTCTCCGCCGTTCCGGCGTGAAAGTGCACGCGCGCGCCCTGTTTCATTTTTCTCGCCGACGGCAGCAACTCGAGACGGACATCGATCCGGCGTGTCTTCCGGAATTTCCCCGGCGCCGCCAGCACCATCCCGCGCTTCAGCGCGGTGTGCTCGATTCCCGCAAGGTTCACCGCCGTCCGCTGTCCTGGTGTGGCGCGCTCCACGGCTTTTCCGCCGGATTGCACGCCGCGCACGCGCAGCCGCTCGCCGCGCGGGAATAATTCCACTTCATCGCCCGGGCCGACGCTGCCGGAAATCAGCGTGCCCGTCACCACGGAACCGAACCCTTTCATCGCAAACGCGCGATCGATGGGCAGCCGGAAATATTGCGCCGCATCCTTCATAGACGCGTTTGTTGCCGCTTCGCCTAAAGATCTCTTCAGCTCGCTGAGTCCGGCTCCCGTTTTCGCGCTCACCGCCACTATCGGCGCGTTCTCGAGGAACGATCCTCGCAGGAATTCCTCCGCTTCCATGCGCACGAGTTCCAGTGTTTCGCCGTCGACCATGTCGCTTTTCGTAAGCGCCACCACTCCGCGCTTCACTCCCAGCAAACGGCAAATATCGAAGTGCTCGCGTGTCTGCGGTTTGATGGATTCATCCGCGGCGATCACCAGGAGCAACACATCGATGCCCGCCGCGCCTGCCAGCATGTTGCTCACGAATCGTTCATGCCCCGGCACATCTACAAAACCGAAGCGCACGCCATTTTCTTCCAGGAAAGCAAAACCGAGGTCGATGGTGATTCCGCGGCGCTTCTCTTCGGCCAGCCGGTCCGGGTGCGTACCGGTCAGCGCTTCGACGAGCGTCGATTTGCCGTGGTCGATGTGCCCGGCGGTGCCGATAATTACGCTCTTCGTCGGAGTAGACATGGATGCAGGTGCGCGCAATCTTGCGCCGCTTTGGATGCTACTGGAGGAAAGAATCAGGGGTCAAACCGCGGAAGCTACTTGGCAGCGGCGATTTCGTCGACGATGGCTTGCGCCGCTGCTCGCGGATCGGACGCCGCAAGAATCGGCCGGCCAACTACGAGGAAGTCCGCACCCGCGCGAATTGCTTCGCTGGGAGTTGCCGTGCGCGCTTGATCGTCAGCCTTGGATGCTGCTGATTTTTCCTCAGGCCGCACACCTGGCGTAACAATCAGGAAATCGCGGCCGCAAGCCTTGCGAATCGCTCTTGCTTCCTGCACCGATGCCACGACGCCATCGACTCCCGCTTTTTTCGCAAGCTGGGCCAGTTTCACCACGCGAAGTTTTGGCGTGCCACCGATTCCGACTTCCTTCATGGATTTATGATCCATGCTGGTCAAGAGAGTCACTGCCAGCAGGCGCGGCCGGTCGGCTCCCATCGGAACGCCTGCGCTGATGGCCTGCACCGCGGCTTCCAGCATGGCTCTGCCGCCGAGCGCGTGCACGTTGACGAGCTGCACTCCGGTCATCGCCGCCGAAGAAAGCACGGCGCCGGCAACGGTGTTGGGTATGTCGTGGAATTTCAGGTCGAGGAAAATGCCTGCACCCAGCGCCGCGACTTCTTTAACGGCAGCAGGCCCAGCTGCTGTAAAGAGCTGATTGCCGATCTTGAACATCCCCACAAGATCGGCGACCTGCTTTGCGAATTTCAGTGCGCTGGATAAAGAATCAAAATCGAGAGCGACGATCAGGCTGCTGCGCGGATGGGCGTCGAAGGTCAGGGTCATAGTTGACCCCGACTCCTTCGGGGTCAGTGCTTCTCGGGTAGCGCCATGAGTTCGAGCCGGACCTGGCTCACGCCCGAATGGATCAAGCCGATTTTCCGGGCGACACGATAGGATACATCAATTTCGCGCCCTTCTTGATAGGGACCCCG
>DATNLB010000106.1:0-2956 GCA_035603095.1 Candidatus Acidiferrales bacterium | reverse complement strand
TCTCGAGGCCTTTCACCGTGTCGGGATTTTCTGGCCCAAGAACCTTCTGCCAGCTCCGGAGCGCTTCCTGAAAGAGCGGTTCGGCTTTGGCGTACTCGCCCATATCGTTGAACAGCGCGGCCAGGTTATTGAGGTTGGTCGCCGTGTGGGGATGTTCTGGCCCAAGAACCTTTCGGCAAATCTGGAGCGCTTCCTGGTAGAGCGGTTCGGCTTTGGCGTACTCGCCCGTAAAGCGGTAAAGCTCCCCCAGGTTATTGAGGCTCTGTGCCGTGTCGGGATGTTCTTTGAGGTATAACCGAAAGTTGTGGATGAAGAGATGAGAAAAGGCGCATCCTTTCAGTAAGAAAAATAAACCCCCGGCAGCCTCACCCGAGGTGCCGAAAAGAAAGGATACGCCAGTGAGAGAAAATAAAGTGATCTCGCTTGAGAAGCGAGCTGAAGATGCAGAAAAGCCGTTTTTTGAACAACTACTGCAAGAAGGAGCGCGCAAGCTTTTGCAAGCAGCGATAGAAAACGAGATTATCGAGTACATTCAATTCCATCAGGATCGCCGGGATGAGGATGGACAGCGGTTGGTGGTACGCAACGGTCACTTGCCGGAACGGGAAATCGTCAGCGGCGTTGGACCAATCAAGGTCCGTCAGCCGCGCGTACGACATCGAGATGGAGGACAGTTTTCCAGTGCAATTTTGCCCAAGTATATGCGCCGAACTCCGAGCGTCGACGCACTGATTCCGGCGCTTTATCTCAAGGGGATCTCGACTGGAGATTTTAGCGAAGCATTGGCAGCGATTCTGGGCGAGCAAGCCTCGGGATTGTCGGCCACCAATATCGTCCGGCTCAAAGCCGGCTGGGAAGACGATTACAAGGTATGGTGCCAGCGGGATTTAAGTCAAAAACGTTACGTTTACTGGTGGGCCGACGGGATCTACTTCAATGTCCGGCTCGATGAAGAGCGAAGCTGCGTGCTGGTTTTAATCGGTGCGACTGAGGATGGTAACAAAGAACTGCTGGCGGTCGTCGATGGATACCGTGAAAGCGCCCAGTCATGGCGCGAGCTGCTGGGCCAGCTCAAGCGGATGGGCCTTTCCAGCGCCCCCAAGCTGGCGATTGGAGACGGTTCGCTGGGTTTTTGGGTTGCTCTGCAGGAAGAATATGGCCAGGTCGCCCAGCAACGCTGCTGGGTGCATAAGACCGCTAACATCCTCGATAAAATGCCCAAGAGCGTCCAGGGCAAGGCCAAGCAACTGATCCATGAAATGTATCTGGCGCCCACCCGCAAAGCAGCTCTAGCCGCCTATGATCAGTTCATCTCCAGTTACCAGGTTAAATTCCCAAAGGCCTGTGAATGCCTGCAGAAAGATAAGGCGGTCTTGTTTACCTTTTATGACTTCCCAGCCCAGCACTGGTCGCATTTACGCACGACCAACCCAATAGAATCGACCTTTGCTACCGTCCGGTTGCGGACCCAGCGCACCAAGGGATCGGGCTCACGAATTGCGACACTGACCATGGTCTTTAAACTCGGCCTGGAGGCCCAAAAGCATTGGCGTCGCCTCAACGGTGCGGAACTGATCGCCAAAGTCATTACTGGCGTCAAATTCGTCGACGGAGAAGAAGTAACGAAACAAGCTGCTTAACTGTTATAATGAACTGATGCGCCGATTCCACATACACAACATTTGACAATATCTCCTCTAATCCGCCGCTTGCTCATAACAATGGCTCTCGAAGGTGAGCCACTGATTTACGCGGGGAGCGGACCCGCGCTGCGGCCGGCATCGATGCTCTAATCAACCGGATCGAAAACATTTATTTTTGGCTTTAGAAACCCCTGCTCATCCCTGGTCCCTGTGTCCGATCGTGTTCTGGCTGTGGCGGGGGAGGGGGATGATGTTGCTCGTGCCCGAAGTCTCGCTGTAAGACTTTGTAGTGCTTCATGACGGTCTTTTGAATTTCCTTTTTGAGCCGCGCTGCTTGGAGCTGTTGATCAAGACCGATAATATCACGCTGGAATGCATTCGCTGCGCTCAACTCCAATGCTGAAATCCTTTCACTTGGTCTGCAAACAGCTTCGCGCAACGCTTCCTTGCAATCGGTCACCAAATGCATAGAGCGCCGTGCGCGGGACATTGAAACATAGAGTTGCGCCTGGCTGACTTGGGCAAACGCCGCCACGGGCGCCGAGACAATCACGTTATCAACGGTCTTGCCCTGGCTTGCGTGGCTTGTGACCGCGATCCCTTGGTCTACGTGCAGGAGCGATAGAGTCGGCATCACCCGACCATCGGTAGTCGTGACATGGTCACTGGTAACGGTTTGAACCGTGGCGAGATCATTGTTTCGGCACTTGCCACCCTTGGCGACAAAGTTCTTGGTGAACCTGACGACATCACCCGCCGCTAGTGGCATCTGTTCGCGTGTGTAAACATCGAAGGTGCTGGCATGGGTCAATGGCAAGAGTTTGGTCTGTCCATCCTTAAGGACCTGGACGCCGCCGTCTGAGCAGCTTTGTACTTCCCATTGTTCGCCGCTTTTGAATCCGCCGGCGGCTCTGCGGTGAAACTCGATAATGTCGCCGGCTTGGTAACTGATCGGATCACGCCGTTGACTGACCGTCAGGTTTGTTTTTGCGAGGCGAGTAATCATGGTGATCACACCCAAGCAACCCCTGTTCTCGCTGCCTGGCCCTAACAGCGTCGGCTATCGCCTGCGGCTAAACTGGAAACCACTTGTGCCAAAGATTTCCACCCTGCGCTGGCGTGTAGAAGACGTCGAGGCGATTCTGCCCCCAGGAGGCAACCGCTGGGCCAAAGGCCGGAGCAGCACCCCCCAGATCTTCCTCGGGATTCCATTGTGCTCCATCCCACGACTTGTGCCACAAGCGATTGTTCCGCCCGCAGTAGAAGATATCAATGCGGTTGAAGCCCCAGGAAACGGCAGCTGGCGATGAGGT
>DATNLB010000723.1:0-3316 GCA_035603095.1 Candidatus Acidiferrales bacterium | reverse complement strand
GACGTCGAGAGCCAGTCGGCCTGAGAAAGAATGCTGGATGCCCAGAGTCCAGTTCTCTACGTAAGGACTTCGGAAATTGCGGTTCATCGCGAAAGTGTTGCAAGGGTTGCCCGCGCTGCACGTGACTAGCGAAGCAAAATTGGCAGGGTAGAGTGGCGTGGTTTGATTCGCCCAATTTAGGCCACCCGCACCGGACAGCGGGAGGTTGACGGCGGTGGTGAAAATGTTTCCGACTCCAGGGCAACCGGTCGGCGCCGGGCACTGGGCGTCGAAAATCGTTGCGCCAGTAGGAACGACGCCGATGCCAAAGAGTACCGGCCCGCTCTGCAGGTTTTGCTGAGAGAGGAAGGTGCTCATGGGGATGACATCGTAAACGATGCTGCCGCCGAGGCGAACGATGGTGGTGCCTTTGCCCGTGACATCCCAGGCGACACCCACGCGCGGCGAGAAGTTTTTGTCGTCACGTTTGTAGATGGAACTGATGTTTTTGCCCACCTGTTCAAGCCCGACCGAAGGCTCCCAGTTTCCGAACAGATTGTGGTCTTCCGCCGGGACGCCCTGGAGCTCGTAGCGCAACCCCAGATTGAGGGTCACGCGCTTGGTAATGCGCCAGTCATCCTGGGCGTAGCCGGCATAGAGCCACTGCGAGATGTTGCGGATGGGGTCTCCACCCAAAATGCCCGCCTTCGCTGGATTGCCCTGAAGGAAGTCCTCGAGGCTAGCAAACGTGACGCGGCCTCGCCCGCCGCGGAAGGTACCTTGATGAACCAAATACCTGCGAATCTCGCCACCGAATTTGAAGGCATGCGTGCCGCGCAAATAAGAGACCTGGTCGACAAAACTGTAGACCTTGTCTGGCCCGACGATCTTTGGAAAGTTGTGGAAGGCTCCCAGTTCGGTGAAGGGGGAAAGCTTGATATTCGGTATGCCGCTCAAGAGCGGATTGGTGAGGCCGGTGTCAATCTTGTAGGGAAAAGTGGTATCGCTGGGGATAATCTGGAGAACGTAATGGGTGAAGCCACCGCGTACTTCGTTAGCCCAGGTGGAACTGGGCGTCCAAGCCCAATGGGCGGCGACGGTTTGCGCGCGGGAATGAACCCCGGTTCGGAATTGCGAGAGGAGCTCATTCGAGTCCATCCCTATGATGGTGTCATTGCCGAAGAAATAAGAGCCGCTCAGGGAATTGTGATCGTTTGGATGGTAGTCCACTTTCCCGATGGCGTTCTTTGAGGTGTTCTGGTTGGGAAAATCGAGGTTTACCCTCGTTCGCTGGCTGGAATTTGGAGTA
The DNA here is from genome assembly GCA_035603095.1 of Candidatus Acidiferrales bacterium. Taxonomy (GTDB): domain Bacteria; phylum Acidobacteriota; class Terriglobia; order Acidiferrales; family UBA7541; genus Acidiferrum. Next base: position 2,028 of record DATNLB010000723.1, on the reverse strand, counting down.
TAGAAGGAGAGCAAATAGGCACTGAGCGGATTCACGACGAAGCCCGGGTTTTTCGCGACAAGGTCTGCGGTGGCATCGGCCACACTGATGGTGCAGTCACCGGTGGCAAGCATCATGCACCCGTTACCACCGCCTCCCGAGACGGATGCCGTTGTCGGAGTGTCTCCCGTAAGCGAGTTGCCGACGGTGTAGCGCTGCGCCTCAAAACCGCCAAAATAAAAGAGCTTGTCCTTGATGATATGTCCACCAGCTGTGCCGCCGAATTGTTCCAGTTCCACAGGCGTTTTTGCCTCAAGGGTGCCGTCAGAAGGGCTAAAATGATTGAAGAAATTGCGGGCGTCAAAAGAGTCCGAGCGGCCGAAGGCGTACGCGCTACCGTGTATCTGGTTCGTTCCTGATTTCAGGCCGACGCTGGTGATGGCGCCAGTCTTCCATCCAAATTCCGCCTTGGGATTGACCTGCGTGTTGAATTCCTGAATGGCGTCGATCGGAATAATAGTGGCGGCATCGCCGAGGACGGCAGCCGCGTTGGTCACGCTAAAGCCCATGAACGCTTCGTCATCGGTGACACCGTCGACGATAAAGCTGGTGTCTTCGGGGCGAATGCCGTTAGTGGTCTGGGTCCAAGGGCCGCCGCCCGGGTAGATGGAAGTGCCTGGGCGCAGGGTGAGGAGATTCTGGTAGTTGCGGCCGTTCAGCGGGAGGTCGTTGATAATTTCGTTGCTGATGGTACCGCCGAGGGTGGTGGAGGTGGTGTCCACCATGGGGACTTCCTCGGTGATAGTAATCGTCTCATTTGTGGAGCCGGGCGAAAGAACCGCGTCGATGCGTACGTCCTTGCCAACTTCCACCAAGATGTTCTTTCGCTCGAAAATCTTGAAGCCCTTGTATTCGGCGCGAACCGTATAGGTACCTGGCAAAAGGCTTAGGGCGACGTACACCCCGTCCGAATCGGTGGTCAAATTCTGCGAGACTCCCCTTTGCACATCGGTGATCGTAACCGTGGCGTTGCCGACGTTGCCGCCAGATTGGTCGGTGACGACGCCCAAAATTCTGCCGCTACTGCCTTGCGAGTGAGCTGGGACACTGGCGAGCAGAGCGGCGCAAACGACCGTCAGAACTCGAAGGAGCTTGGCCAGGCTGGCACACCCCGGCGTGACGTTCCGGTGAACCTTTGACTGCATGAGGACCTCCCCAAATGAAATAGGTATAGCCGCTGTACCACCATATGATAGAAGCTGTCAAGCAATTCCTTAATTGCGAGCCATCTGAAATGGTGATGTGGGCGGGAAGGAGAGGATACTGGTATAGAGGTAGGACCGCGAATTGTGAGCCAGCACCGATGACTGGATCATTCATACTGCCCACTGCCAGATCATGGCAGTTTCGGCGAGGTCGCAAAACTAGCCCGGACACGGTACATCACGTCCCTCGGCGCGCCGAACTTGGGCTTGCAGAGGCAGCCTCGTGAAGGGGCAAAGTGCAAGAAGTCTTGACTGGGTGGGCGCATCCAGGCAGCGCACCCGCTTTCTTTTTTGAAAGGTGCCGATTACAATTCCTCGATACACTAAGGCTGATGATTTTCCATCTCCTGTTTTCCTTGCTGATGTCCACTTCCGTAGCTGTACCTCACCAAAACACGGGGGCGAGCGAGGTCGCAAGACCGTGCGCGGAGGGGTGGGACAGCACTGGACCGGGGACCAAGAAAAAGCCGCCGAAGCATGGAAAGGGAGGGCCGCAAAACAAAGCGGGGGCTTGCATCGAACTGTCATTCCCCCCGCTGGAGATTCAAGAATACTTGCAGTCGTACGCCCGGAGTCAGCAGTGGAAAATCAGTCAGGAACAAGTGACCGAAGACTCGTGGACGATCACGCGGGAGCTCAGCAAAGAGGAACTGCTGGGCGCTACCAAGAGGAACTCCGGTATGACCAGAGTAACCTGGAAGGCAGGAGTCGTCCATTTGCACATCAGTACGGCGCAAGTGGCAGAAGGGTATGCGCGCACCCTGATTCGAGCCAGCTTCCGCGG
>DATNLB010000148.1:0-7181 GCA_035603095.1 Candidatus Acidiferrales bacterium | reverse complement strand
GCGCGGAATCACGATTGCGGTTTCGCATGTGGAGTACGAAACGGCGAGCCGGCATTACGCGCACATGGATTGCCCGGGGCACGCGGACTACATCAAGAACATGATCACCGGAGCCGCGCAGATGGACGGCGCGATCCTGGTTGTCGCGGCTACCGATGGGCCAATGCCGCAAACGCGCGAGCACATTCTACTGGCGCGGCAGGTCGGCGTACCGGCGGTGGTGGTGTTCCTGAACAAGTGCGACATGGTGGAGGATGCCGAACTGCTGGAATTGGTGGAACTTGAAGTTCGCGAGCTCTTGAAGAGCTATCAGTTTCCGGGCGACACGATCGCGGTCGTGAAGGGATCGGCGCTGCAGGCGCTGAACGGCGACGCCAAGTGGGAAAAGACCATCGATGAGTTGATGGATGCGGTAGACAAGAACGTGCCGTTGCCGGTGCGCGACATCGACAAGCCGTTCGCCATGCCGATCGAAGATATTTTCTCGATTTCCGGCCGCGGTACGGTAGTTACAGGGCGCGTGGAACGCGGCAAAGTGAAGGTTGGCGAAGAAATCGAAATCGTGGGCTTCCGTCCGACACAAAAGAAGGTTGTGACGGGCGTGGAGATGTTCCGCAAGTTGCTGGATGAAGGGCTCGCGGGCGACAACGTCGGCTTGCTCTTGCGCGGCACGGAAAAAGAAGACGTGGAGCGCGGGCAGGTGGTTTGCAAGCCGGGATCGATCACGCCGCACACGAAGTTCAAGGCCGAAGCGTACGTATTGACGAAGGAAGAAGGCGGGCGGCACACGCCGTTCTTCACGGGCTACCGGCCGCAGTTTTATTTCCGCACCACAGACGTGACGGGAGACGTGAAGCTGCCGACCGGCGTGGAGATGGTGATGCCGGGCGACAACGTGAGCTGCGAAGTATCGCTGATCACGCCAGTGGCTTTGGAGAAGGGCTTGCGGTTCGCGATTCGCGAAGGCGGCCACACCGTGGGCGCCGGCGCTGTGACGGAAATCATCGAATAGCGCGCAGAGCGCGAAAGGATTAAGCGATGCGCGAGATCATTACGTTGCAGTGCGGGGATTGCAAAAACCGCAACTACACGACGTCGAAAAACAAGAAGAAGCACACCGAGCGGTTGGAAACCAAGAAGTTCTGCAATACGTGCCGCAAACAAACGGCACACAAGGAAGTGAAGTAGCTTTACGTTTTCGCAAGGGTCGTTTTCGCAGGGGCGAGGGGCAGGCCGGTTTTGAATTTAGGGGAGTCGTCCAACGGCTAGGACTCCGGTCTCCAAAACCGGGTATGGGGGTTCGAATCCCTCCTCCCCTGCCAGAGTTTTGGCGTTCGCGGGGCGAACGTCGATAAAGAGGACAGGCAGAAATGTCTGTCTTACGGGACTGAACGAGGATTCATGACCACGCAGGCGGTCAAAGTGAAGAACGAAGAATCGCAAGGCAGCGCCATCACCGGAGCAGCGGCCGGCGTCGGCGAAAGAGTTACCGGCACGATCGCAAACACACGCGAATTCCTGCACGACGTTCGCGTGGAGATGAAGCAGGTCACCTGGCCGAGCCGCGAAGACGTGGTCGCGACCACCTGGGTGGTCATCGCCACGGTGGCGTTCTTTGGCGCGTTTCTCGCGGTGGTCGACAAGCTCGTGCAGCTTGGTGTGGCATACGTTTTCAAGAGGTTTGGCGTCTAGAGGGGACCAGAGATCGATGGGCATGCAGTGGTACATCATCCATACCTACTCGGGCTTTGAGAAGAAGGTCAAAGAAAGCCTGGAGAGCCGCGTGGCTGCGTTCAGCCTACAGGACAAGATCGGCCGCGTGATGATCCCCACGGAGGAAGTCGTCGAGGTGCGTGGCGGCAAGAAGGTGGTTTCGAATCGCATGTCCTATCCCGGCTATGTGCTGGTGGAAATGGACCTGGACGAAAACACCTGGCACACCGTGCGTTCCACCCCGCGCGTCACGGGCTTCGTGGGCTCGGCGACGTCGCCGTCGCCGCTGACCGAAGCGGAAGTCGACGGCATCATTAACCGTGTGCATACGCCGCAGGACCGCCCCAAGCCGAAGGTGGTCTTCGAGCGCAACGAACAGGTGCGCATCGTCGATGGGCCATTTGCGAATTTCAACGGCAACGTCGAAGAGATCGACAACGATCACAGCCGGTTGAAGGTTTCCGTGACAATTTTTGGACGGTCGACGCCGGTAGAGTTGGATTTCGCTAGCGTTGAAAAGCTGGGATAGGGAAGAGAACAGCCTCGGGTCTGAAGGCCTGAGCTACAGATTCAAAGAGATTGAGGCAGGAACATGGCAAAGAAGATTCAAACAACCATCAAGCTCCAGTTGCCCGCGGGCAAGGCGACTCCGGCGCCGCCGGTGGGCACCGCGCTCGGCCCGCATGGCTTGAACATCATGGATTTCTGCAAGCAGTTCAACGCCAAGACGGCCAAAGAGCCGGACGGGATGATTTTCCCCGTGCTGGTGACGGTGTACACGGACCGCACCTTCACCTTCATCCTGAAGACGCCGCCGGCGTCGGTCCTGCTGAAGCGCGCGGCCAACATCGCAAAGGGTTCCGCCGAGCCGAACCGCAACAAAGTCGGCAAGGTCACGAAGAAACAAGTCGAGGAAATTGCAAAGATCAAGCTTGTCGACCTCAACACCACCAATCTGGATTCCGCGGTACGCACCGTGATGGGTACGGCGCGCAACATGGGCCTGGAAGTCGTGGAAGCCTAGAAGTTCGGGCGCTACGAGGTCGAAGGGGTAGAGCCAATGACGAAGAAGTCAGGCAAGAACGTGGAGAAGGCGCGCAAGCTGGTAGAAGTGCGCCCGTACAAGCTCGGCGAAGCGGCCGAACTTCTGAAGAAAACGCATCACACCAAGTTCAACGAAACCGTGGAGCTGGCGATCAATTTGGGCGTTGATCCAAAGCATTCCGACCAGGTCGTCCGCGGCACCGTGGGATTGCCCAACGGACTCGGCAAGACCGTTCGCGTGCTGGTGATTGCCGGCGGTGAAAAAGTTCGTGAGGCGCAGGAAGCCGGGGCGGATTTCGTCGGCGGCGACGAGATCGTGCAAAAAATCATGGAAGGCTGGACGGACTACGACGCCGTGATCGCCACGCCGGACATGATGCGCTCCGCCGGAAAGCTGGGTAAAGTGCTCGGCCCGCGCGGCCTGATGCCCAACCCGAAGACCGGTACGGTCACCTTCGAGGTAGCCAAGGCGATCAAGGAAGTGAAGGCCGGTAAAGTGGAATTCCGTGTCGACAAGGCGGGGATCGTGCACTGCCCGATCGGCAAAATTCAGTTTGACGGCGCGAAGCTCGCGGAGAACGCCCACGCGGTAATCGAGGCGGTGGTGAAAGCCAAACCGGCCGCGGCCAAGGGCAAGTACGTCAAGAAAATCACCATGACTTCAACCATGGGTCCGGGCATCACCATCGACCTAACCGAAGTGGAAGCCATGGCTGCCGCCGCGTAGTTGCGCGGCGCACGCCAGCGGAGCGAACTTATGAAGAAGCGCAGCGAAAAACAGCAGGATCTCGACAAGCTCAAGACCGAGCTTGCCAAAGTATCGACGGTCATTCTCTCGACCTTTCAGGGCATCACGGTCGAAGACGACACCAAGCTCCGCCGCGCCGTGCAGGCCGCGGGCGGCAAATACAAGGTTGTGAAAAACACGCTCGCGGAGCGCGCCGGTGCGGGCACCCCCGCCGAGAACCTGCTCAAGAACCTGAGCGGAACGAATTCGATCGCCTATACCGCGACCGACCCGGTCGCACTGGCTAAGGCGCTCACCAAGGTTGCCAAAGACGTCCCGGCGTTTCAGTTCAAGTCCGGCGTGGTCGAGGGCCGCGTCATTTCCATCAGGGAGATTCAGCAGCTTGCGAATCTACCGTCGAAGGAGGAGTTGATCAGCAAGATCATGTTCCTGCTGAACGCTCCGGCGCAGCGCATCGCCATGGCCCTGAATGCGTTGCCGCGCAATTTGGCGGTGACCGTCAGTGAAGCCATCAAGGCCAACAAGTTTGGGTCCGGCGGGGCCAGTGCGGCACCGAGTGCCGAACCGGCTCCCGAAGCAGCCCAGTAAGTTTAATTTCTTGAATTGAGAGGAGAAGAAAGAGTCATGGCGAAAGTCGATACGATCCTGGAAGAAATCAAGGGGCTGACGCTGCTGGAAGCGTCCGACCTCGTGAAAAAGATGGAAGAAACCTTTGGCGTCTCTGCGGCGGCCGCCACAGTTGTGGCGGCAGGCGGCGGGGCGGCGGCGGGCGGCGCGGCACCGGCGGAGGAGAAGACGGAATTCTCCGTCGTGCTTACGGACGTTGGTGGTAACAAAATCAACGTCATTAAAGCGGTCCGCGAAGTCACCAGCCTGGGCCTCAAAGAAGCCAAGGACCTGGTGGATGGCGCTCCGAAGACCGTCAAGGAAGGCGTCAACAAGGACGAAGCCGCTTCGATCAAGAAGAAGTTCGAAGAGGCCGGCGCCAAGGTCGAGATCAAGTAGTTTGCCAGGCCCCGGCCTGGCCGGGGTCACATTTGAATTGTCGCAGTACGGTTTTTCGGGTGGGGGCGCGGCGCAGGAAGCGGGCAGACCGCGCCAAAGGAATTCGCGTACGCAAGTCGAAGCCGGTACTAGTTACAGAACCATGGGCCCTTTTCGGGCCCCCCGCAGCCGTGTGTGCAGCGATCCCGGGCAGGTCGTTTCGCACATCGGTCCTGTGTCCTTCTCCGTTTCTCCGTATTTTGCCCCAAAAGGGATGAGGTAGATCACGCATGCCGAATACCAATCAGCACGTCCGGGAACGTCAGCGTCTGGATTTCGCGAAAATCCAAGGCTCGATCCAGATTCCCAACCTGATTGAAGTCCAGATGAAGTCGTATCAGCGCTTCTTGCAGATGGACCTTCTGCCGAGCGAGCGCGATGACGGCGGGCTTCAGTCGGTGTTCACTTCCGTGTTTCCGATCAGGGACTTCCGCGAGATGTCGCAACTGGAATTCGTGGACTACTCGATCGGCAACTGGGAGTGCAAGTGCGGCAACCTGAAGGGCCTGCACCACCTCCGCGCGACGTGCCGCAATTGCGGCGCGTCCGTGGTCACCAATCCGTATCAGACCGGCGACGTCATCTGCCACAAGTGCGGCACGTTCAACAAGAACACGCCGACCTTCTGCAACAAGTGCGGCGATCCGGTCGCCATGCAATTGAAGTATGACGTGAACGAGTGCCAGGAGCGCGGCATGACGTACTCCGCGCCTCTCAAGGTCACCATCCGTCTGACCATTTACGACAAGGATCCCGATTCCGGCGCGAAGACCATCCGCGACATCAAGGAGCAGGAAGTATTCTACGGCGACATTCCGCTGATGACGGAGAACGGCACGTTCATCATCAACGGCACCGAGCGCGTCATCGTTTCCCAGTTGCACCGCTCGCCGGGCGTTTTCTTCGAGAGCGCCAACAACCGCAGCTACTTCCTTGGAAAAATCATTCCGTACCGCGGGTCGTGGGTCGAATTCGAATACGACACGAAAAACATTCTGTACGTTCGAATCGACCGCAAACGCAAGTTCCTGGGCTCGATCTTCCTGCGCGCTCTGGGCATGAAGTCCAACGAAGACATCCTGCGAACGTTCTATCAGGTCGAGCGCATCTCTCTGCGCGACAAGGACCTTTTCTGGAACGTTTCGCCCGGAATCGTGGACCGCAAGCTGGCGCACGAAATCCGCAATCCGAAGTCGGATGAAGTGATCGTCGGCGCGCACAAGCGCATTACCGAAAATCTCTTCAAGGAACTGATCAAGGCGAAGATTTCCCAGGTTCGCGCCGCGCTGGCCGACCTCGAGGGCGCCTACAGCGTCGCCGACGTCGTCAACCGCCAGACCGGCGAAGTTTTGCTCGAGGCCAATAAGCCGCTGACCGCCGATCTCTGGCAGGCGTTTGCCGAAGGCGGCATCACCGAAGTCGACGTGTTCTTTCCCGAGCGCGACGACATCGGCCTGGTGCTCTCGCGCACGCTGGACAAGGACTCGATCCGCTCTTCGAAGGAAGCGCTCATCGAAATCTACCGCAAGCTGCGCCCCGGCGATCCACCGACGCTGGAGACAGCCACGAATCTTTTCCGCGGCATGTTCTTTGACCCGCGCAAGTACGATTTCAGCCGCGTTGGCCGCCTGAAGTTCAACATCAAGATGGGCCTGGACACGCCACTGGATAACCGCACGCTGGATTCGCCGGACTTCGTTTCGGCCATCAAGTATCTCTTCAAGCTGCGCAAGAACATCGGCGTCGTCGACGACATCGATCACCTCGGCAACCGCCGCGTTCGCGCGGTTGGCGAACTGCTCGAAAACCAGTTCCGTATCGGCCTCGTCCGCATGGAACGCGCCATCAAGGAAAAGATGAGCGTGTACCAGGAAATGTCGACGGCCATGCCGCACGACCTGGTAAACGCCAAGCCGGTGATGGCCGCGATCCGCGAGTTCTTCGGTTCGTCGCAGCTCAGCCAGTTCATGGACCAGACCAACCCGCTCAGCGAGATCACCCACAAGCGGCGTCTCTCGGCCCTTGGGCCGGGCGGTCTGTCGCGCGAGCGCGCCGGATTCGAAGTGCGCGACGTGCACCCGACGCACTACGGCCGTATCTGTCCGATTGAAACGCCGGAAGGCCCGAACATCGGCCTGATCAGCTCCCTGAGCTGCTTCGCGCGCATCAACGACTACGGCTTCATCGAATCGCCCTACCGCAAAGTCAAGGGCGGCCGTATTATCGACTACGTTCAGATCGTCAATGCCGGTGACAGCGAATTCAAAGCCGGTGAAATCGTCGAGAAAGACAAAGTCGAGGATCTCAACGAAGAACTCAAGCGCCGCAAGGTTGTTTACGAGCCGTACTGCTTCTATCTTTCCGCTTGGGAAGAAGACAAGTACGTCGTCGCGCAGGCCAACGTCTCGCTTGATGAACGCTTGAAGATCACCACCGAGCTGGTCAATTGCCGGCAGGCCGGCAACTTCGTTCTCAAGAGCCGCGATGAAGTCGATTACGTCGACGTTTCGCCGAAGCAGCTCGTTTCCGTGGCCGCCAGCTTGATTCCGTTCCTCGAAAACGACGACGCCAACCGCGCGCTCATGGGTTCCAACATGCAGCGCCAGGCTGTGCCGCTCATCAAGGGCGAAGC
>DATNLB010000123.1:0-3527 GCA_035603095.1 Candidatus Acidiferrales bacterium | reverse complement strand
TTGGTGGCGGTAGAGATTTTGGCGCAATAGCACCAGGCGCCGCGCACATTATCTCCCGCAACCTGACACCAGATAAGACCGGACTGCCCGTAGGAGGCCACACGTTTTCGGAATTTGTCCAGATCATGAGGACGGGCGTGGACCTGGATCACCTCCATCCGACTTGTCCGACAGGAGTCGTTAACGCCGGCTGTGTTCCCGCACCATTCAATGGAGACCTTCTCCAGACAATGCCCTGGCCTGGTCTCAGCCACCTAACGGATCATGACCTGCGCGCCATCTACGAATATCTCGGCGCCATCCCCTGCGTCGCCGGCCCCCCAGCGCCCAGCCCATTGCATAACGATTGTCCCTGAGGCTGACGCGGAACCCCGGGGAACTGCACGTTCTGATGCGGGCGAACGGATTCGACGCCGCTGCGAGGGATCACTGGACGCGCATCGAGCCCGCGCGTCCAGGGCTCGCGGACACAGTTGTAGACCGTGATGACAACAAGCAGTTACTAACCGCCAAAGGTTGAATGGCCGGAGCCAGGCACCGAATGCGATTGCGGTGAGGAGTACCACACCGAAGGCCACAGCCAGCGTCATGTACTCGCACCACTACGGCATGAATCCCTCTGTTCGGCACACCTGCACGATGCCTAGGCGATCCTCTGCGCCGATCTTCTGCTTCATCCGATACAAATGGTTTTTCACTGTTTGCTCCGAGAGACAAAAGCGGTTGGCAATCTCCTTGTTCGTCAGCCCTTCGGCAATCAGAGGAATCAGCTGCTGTTCGCGCCGCGTCAATCCCAGCCGCTGGCGCACGCTCGCAGAAGGGAAGGATGTCGCTTCTCGTTCGAAATACCGGAATAGTGTGGCGCACAGCCTGCCGGGACAGATCGCTTCGCCTCCTTGCAGGGCTCGCACGCCTTCCACCACTTCCTCTGCCGATGCGTCTCTCGGCAGGTACCCGCGAACTCCCGCCCGCACGCACTGCAGAAACTCCGTTTGCTCTCCCGTCACACCAATCAGAAGAATTCGCACCTTGGGGGCGGTCGTCCGTACTTTACGAACCGCGGTTAGATCTTCGTTTCTGATTCCGCGAGACGACATGAGGAGGACGTCCGTTTCTTCCTCGAGCAAGTCTTCCGCACGGAATGGTTCCGTCATCTCCATCCCGACCACATCGATCTCCCCGCTCTTAACCAGCATGCGCGAGAGTGCTTCTCTCAGCAGACGGTTCTCCGCGGCCACAAAGACGCGCGGTTTTGCTCCAGCCGCTGTACTGTCATTCACACGCGCGGCGCTTTCCTCCGCGGCGATGTTCGCGCGGCGATTATCATTCGAATCGTTCTTTCTTGGGGCTTGCTCTGCTACACGCAAAATCTGGCGCGTACCCGCATTCATAGTGGGATGTCCTCCAGGAGTCTCAGCTCTCATGCCTGCACCGATCGTCGTGATCGCCGATTTGTTGGAACCCCACGCGTACACCTCACCATTGCAATTCTGCAACCGCGCCTCGATCCGCCCCCAATTCTCATGAGCCGCTGTAAACACCCAACAAATGAACCGTCTAAGTTCTCATCCAGTACCTCCTCTTTCCCCTCCCAAGTCTCGAATTGGTACCAAACCAGCCTCCCAACTTCAATTTGGGACTCCTTTCTCCCTTCGAGGAGCGCTTTTTTGCTTCTTTTCCACACCCCTTCCCTTCCTTTTCTGGTACTTCCGTACTACCATTTTCTTGGAACGTCCGGCTTTCTTCCAAGGTACGTTTCCACTATAGGATTAGTTGTCGTCCTCGAATTACACTCTTCCCGGATGGAGCGCAGCGCTTCTCCGGAAAGATGGTTTACCCTTGGCGATCCAGCACGATCCGATGACGAAAAAACTCCCAACAGGAACTCCTCCCAAGCAGCCGCTTTCACATACGGAGCGCCGCGGCAGCCGCCGCTGCAAGATTACGCAGCTCATGCGCATCCGCCCGTCTGATCCGAATAAGGAACATTTTGAAGACATGCGCGGTTCGGTCAGCGTTTCCCGCTCTGGTATCTTTTTCCAGTCCAGTGAACGTGGTTATGAAGTTGGCATGCGGCTGTTCTTAACTATGCCGTACTCACAAGACCCCGCTTCCGTCGCCCGCGAGTACCTCGCGGAAGTCGTTCGAAGGGACGTTCTCCCAACCGGCATGTTCGGCATCGGGATCAAGATCCTCATGGAAATGGGAGTCCAACACTCTTATAACTTTGGCGGCGCCAACTCTCGTTAGTCTAGGTTGCGCGCTTAGGCATTCCACTAAGCCAATGAAAGCAAGAACGGGCGCCCTGGGGGAAATCGGGACGCCCGCTCTTGTGTTTGGGGGTGGAGAGATTGATTTAAGTCGTCTGCGCGAACATCCGCATGGCGCGGTGCCTTAATATTCCTAGCTGCCGGTTAAGCGGGTGTCTCCTGCCGAGAAAACTCAGGACGGGAGCCCGGCGTGCGGTCAGCTTGTTCATCGCAATGGTCAGCCGGATATCGCGGCGCGCAAATTTCAGCCCAGTCTGTAGAGCGTCCACAGCGTCGTCCCGCCGTCCAGCAGTGGCGTACACTTCAGCGAGATTCAAATAGAGCTGCGCCTGATTTCTCTTCATTCGAACCGCAGAGTCGCATAGCCGTTCCGCTTCGCCCCATTTTCCTTCCGAGCGCGCCAGCACCACACCCAGGTAGGACATGTAATAGGGATTGTTCTTGTCCAGGTCCACGGCGCGCCGCATATGCGGCAGAGCCTTTATGGCGTAATTGTCTCGCAGCAGTGTCAATCCGGTCTTGAATTCCCGGAAGGCTTCCGTATCCATCATAGGCTTACCTTATCCGCCGCCAGGCGGCCCGATGGGAAACCGGGCGCGTGACGGTCGCAGCAGAATAGAATTTTCGGCAAATAGGGAAGATTCGGCGCGGCGCGCTGGAGAATCGCGCTAACCTCAGTTGCCAACCATCAAGAAAAAATGTCTCGCTCAGCCAAGCCAAGAGCGAAACAGCGAGTAACACGGTCGCGAGTAGGCTTCCCATTCCAGTACTACTTGAAGTTACTCGCAGTCTTATTCAGAAGCTACTGACCCAGAGTACAGTCTTGGGTCAGCGGCACTGGAGTTGGAGCATCATAAATGAGGACAGGTCTTCCGCGAGCGCCTAACGCGGCGCGGAACTTTTCCAATCGCGCTGCCACTTTTTCCAATCTTTTTTGGTTGCCGCCAGCATAGCCTTTGCGGCTTTATGGAGCCAGCGGCCCCGCCGTGATGCAAGATCTTGCTTTACCTTGGCGATTGCTTGCGGGGTGGCGAAGTGCATGTTGGCCGTTTCCCAGCCCATCGAATAAAGAAGCCGCGCTTCGTCGCGATCCTTCGACAGGGAAGCGAGTTCAATTCGCGAGCAATCCGGCGCCAGACGCCGCACCACCCAGCGGCCATGGAAAAGCACACAGGGATCCGGCACGCGGATCGAACGCTGCACGAGTTTGTCGCAATATATTTCCGTAGAAGGGGCTTTCTTGGCCCAAACCCATGC
>DATNLB010000554.1:0-4415 GCA_035603095.1 Candidatus Acidiferrales bacterium | reverse complement strand
CTTTCTCCAGCGCCTTGTTGATGACTTCTTCGAGCTTTGGGGAAAGGTCGGGATTGAGTCGCACCGGCGCAACGGGCCTGCGGTTCAGAATCGCTTCCGCAATCAGGCCAGAGGTTTCGCCACGAAAAGGTAGAACCCCGGTCACCATCTCGTAGAGCACCACACCGAAGGAAAACAAATCCGTGCGTGCATCTAGCTCTTCGCCCCGCACCTGCTCCGGTGACATGTACGAGATGGTGCCAATCGCCGTGCCCGGTCGAGTGAGCTGTTCAAGCTCGCTGACGGTGGGCATCGCCGAAAGGTTCACGGCACCGCCCGCCGGTGCTAGCTTCGCTAAACCAAAATCCAAAATCTTGGCGTCACCGCGCCCGGTGACAAATACGTTGCCAGGCTTAATGTCGCGGTGGACGATTCCTTTGGCGTGGGCCGTACCGAGTGCGTCCGCAATCGCAATCCCCAACTCCAGCACTTCCTCAAGCGGTAGCGGCTTGCCGGAAATGCGGTGCTTGAGCGTAGTGCCTTCCATGAATTCCATCGCAATGAACGGCTGACCGTTGTGTTCGCCGATTTCGTAGATGGTACAAATATTTGGATGGTTCAGGGCGGAAGCCGCCTGTGCCTCACGGTCGAAGCGGCTCAGAGCTTGCGCGTCTGGCACGAACCCGTCAGGAAGGAACTTCAAGGCCACGAAGCGGTGGAGCTTAGTGTCCTCAGCTTTGTAGACGACACCCATCCCGCCGCCGCCGAGCTTTTCAACAACGCGGTAGTGCGAGATGTTTTGCCCGATCATGCCGAAAAGACCTCATTTGAGACGGATGTTAGGCTGCGTCAAGAGGCAAGTCAATCGCGGCGCATTCGATGAGTTTCGCTTCGGATTTAATCCCGATTCGTAACGATAAACGCGCGGAAGCCGACGTTCTTTTACCGTCGCAGGCATGGCTGGCGCCGCCGTGACGTTCACGATCGTGTACGCTACAGCGGTTCCGATTTCGAGGAAGCGGCCTCTTCGAGCGGCTAGGATTAGGGGACCGGAATCCGATAAAGATTTCGATGCATGGTAGCTTTCACGTACGCGAATGTGTCAGGGTCCGGTCCGGGCGAGAGGAACCAGCCATCCAGCAGACGCGTGCCGGGAAGGCCCTTTGCGTCTTCAGGTCCGCGAAGTCCCAAAAATGAAAGTTTGGGTAGCGTCTCTCCGGAGGGAACGGGAATCGCGAGCGTCGTGCCGCGAGTTGTATGCGAATTCGGCGACAACCCGACATAGAAGAACTTGCCGTCAGGAGCCCAATCGACGGAACACCAAGTGCAGATCCGTCGCGAAGAACCTCCTCTGATTGGAATCGCCATGATGACGTCGGAATTAGGCAACGGTACATCCGCGATTATCCAGCGCCGGTCCGGCGAAATCGCGCCAAGGGCGGAGACCGGATAAGGGGACAACTTGGAACGGTCAGAACCATCCTTTCTGATCTGGCCAATATAGTTCGCTCTTCCATCCGTAAACTGGAACACGACTTGAGCGTCAGGACCAAAAAGGGGCGCACGCTCTCCAGTAGAGGTGATTAGTCTGGGAGGCGAACTCCCGTCCAAATGAGCCAGCCAGAGTTGGGAAGCCTTCCCGCGCGGCTGGGTCGAAAAGACTACCTCCTTGCCGTCGTTCGAGATGTCATATTCCGCGATGGACATCCCGGGTAGAGCCGCCTCGCTTTTTCCCGACTCGAGATCTCTGCGCCACAACTCGTTCGAAGACGAGGATGAATCATGTCGCATCAGGTAGTAGAGAAGCTTACCGTCTGACGAAAATTTCGCCGACTTGGGGCCCACATACCCTTCGGAAGACAGGGCGCGATCACCACGCTTGTCGTGGATCCAGAGCGCACTCTCGTACAGGCCGATCGAAGTAATAATGGAACGCCCGTCCGGAGCCATCGCTAGGCCGTCCTCTTGGGTGGGACCGAACGTGATTTGCTCAGGGTGCCCTTCAGGAAAACGCTCGCGCCATAGATGATGACTGCCCTCCACTTCAGCGCCGAAATACATCCACTTGCCATCCGGCGACCACGCAGCCGAGGTGCATTGTCCTTGCGGGCCCACCTGGCGGCTCTCTGAGTCGCCACGGAGCGAAATCAAGCGGCACGGTTGCCAGATGGGATCCATCTCCGTGACTATCGCCCACTGGCGATCGGGCGAAGGGTAGGAGAAATGCGCCATCATGCGCTGATGCTGCGGAAAATACACCTTGCGGTACTCCGAGCGATTCTCCGTCGCCATAACAATTCCCATGTGAACCCCGGTTTCTATTTCCGAGAACAGGACGCGACCTTGATCTAACCACCTTAGACCTGCCGCATTAGACAAAAGCAAAGTCGGCTGGCCACCGAGCGGGGATACCGTAAATGTTTTCCACTCATCAGTAAGCTCCGCGCTGTAGGTCGTGTAGGCAATACGTGAACCGTCCGGAGAAAAGGCAAGCCCGTATTTGAGCCTGGGATCTTTGGTGAGCTGAACGGGTTCGCCGTCAGGGAGCAATTTCACGTAAATCTGATCGGGAGTAAGAAACCAGTCGTTGCTTCTGTAGAACGCAACCATTCGGCCATCCGGCGACAAAGCTGGTGCAACTGCCGAATCGGTGAAGTTGGTGAGTTGTATGTAAGTGGGCTCCCGGCGTTCGCTTGGCTCTTTCCTCTGGTCCGATTTTGGCCGCAGCGCCCAAATCATGCCCACGACAAACAAAAAAACCGCGGCCACAATCAGGAACCGTTTAGCCGCACTCCCAGCCGGTAACCGTTTACTGCGTTCGGTCGTCGTGGTGATTACGGACGCCGGCGGCGCCAGCCGGCCGTTGGTTTCAAGGATTTGCCCGTGACCGGATACAATCTGCTGCGGGATTGACGCGGGCTGGGGGTCGGAGGAGGACGAGGCGCTAGCGACAAACCGGTATCCGCGCCCTGGTACCGTTTCGATAAAGCGAGGATGTTCAGGGTCATCCCCAAGAGCTAGCCTGATTTTCCGTATCGCGTTGTTGATGCTCCGATCCGTTTCAACAAATACGTTGGAGCCCCATAAAGATTCCGCGATTTCCTTTCTGGGCACCAGATCGCCGCGATTGCGGAGGAGTAGCGCGAGCAGATCGAAAGGTTGTCTTTCAAGATGGACTCTTAGCCCTCCTCGTTTGACCTCGAATCTGGCGAGGTCAATCTCCACGTCCTCGAACTGGATGACGGGAGCTGCCAATGCTGCCTCCACTTTGCAAAGTGGCTCATATCTTAGCAAGGCGTTTTCCGGACCGTTACCCAATATTTTCAGAAGGATGGGCCGTGACACGCTGGTGACACAAAAATGACCTCCTATCGATTGACGCACCAGGAAATCAGGAGTATCCACCCACATCAGAGGCAGTGCGCAAAACAGAATTCACGTATATGGGAGGTAAGCGACAATGCGGCCGAGGTTTGCCTACTTGCTCTTTCTTCTTCTGGCGCTCGGTTCCACACTGAAGGCCCAGATTGAACCTATCCCCAAACTCACCGTGCAACCGGTTCCGATTCCGGGTGGCGATTTAGTTCCGAGTTACGGAATAGCTAACCTGTTCGTTCCCGGTCCGCCTGGGCTCACCCCGCCGTTTGATCCCCACGGGGCCGAACCGAATGGCATCACCAATTTCAAAGGTCAGGTTGCCATGGGCTACACCAGCGGGTTGGCGACTGACAATAAGGGCCGACAGTACGTTGTCATCACCGACATCCGCGTGTTTAAGGGCACATACCAAGGAGGCAAAGCTGCTGACCCAGTCAACACCGCAGGCGCGACACAGTCCGAAACTGCGAGCGGCATCTTTGTCGAGATATGACTGGACCTATGGGATCTCAGTTTGAGTTCCCAACTGCATGATTTCAGCCCGTGGACTTTGCCGAACGGTCTCTTTTGGATCGTGAAGGTTCCAGATAGTGCAGTGCAAATGAGCGGCGACACTTTGACCGTTAACCTGGTTGATGTCCCGGTCGTCGATGCCTTGTCGTTTCCTCCGCCTGTGCAAGCGGTCCCCGGTATTTCACCCATTCAACTGACACCGGCCAAGTTGTCGTTCCACGTCATCTACACCAAGGGTGGCAACATGCGCACGGTACAGCCAACGTCGCACGATCCGCTCAGCCCTTTTAACTGGGCTGGTAAGATGTGGGATTCCTCCAACTCCGGAACGTTTTCGTTAAGTTACGACGACGGATCGTTTTCCGCCTCCGGCAGCTTTGACTCTACAGGCAATTTCGGCGAGATGGGGTTCGAAAGGAACGGGGTATTTCTCAGGGATGACGAAGGAGACGACAGCGTGAACGGGGTAGCTCAACCGGAACCGGTGCCGCATGCAAACGTCCCAACTCGTGAAATTACGGCAAAGGTCGCAGGCAGCATCCCGG
>DATNLB010000784.1:0-10172 GCA_035603095.1 Candidatus Acidiferrales bacterium | reverse complement strand
TCTACGGAATCCACCAAAGTCCTGGGCTTCCTCGAAAAAGGCAAACTCAACTCTCATCACGACTGGAAGCACCGCTTCAAAGAGAACTCCGAGCGCATGCGCACCGGGGCCCTCCTCGAAGTCGCCGTCGTCCTCAAGAGTTTGGTTTCCCTCAGCCGCAGCAAGCCGCTCTCCTTCCGCGAAAAGAAAATGCTCGAACGCGCGAAGTACCTCCTCGTCAGTGAAATGGCCACGTCACGCAACACCACCGCCGAAAACGCCGAGGCCACCGTTGTAAAGTCGCTCGCCAAGGCCAAGCTGCAATTCCCCGTCCTCACCGAAAAATTCGAATAGCCCTTGCCGCTTCCGCGGCACTTCGTCCCCTGCGGGCAGCTTCGGCTGCCCGCTTTTTTTTGTTCTTTTTTGTTCTAAGGTGCAAACCCTCCGATCTAGCATCCGTTCGGAAGCTCACGCAGGCAGGATAGATCGCGAAACGAACCCCCGAGCGCCGCGTCCAATAATTCATAAAGATCAAACCTGGCCTCAAGGAGATAGCATGATACCCCGCCCCGCTCTCGCATTTGCCTTTCTGGTTGCGATCATACTGTCCACAATGCACGCCGCTGGTACCCGGGCGGCGACCACTACGGAGTATTCGCAGCACTTCGGCGCTTTGCGCAAACTTTCCGTCGCCGTCGCCGAGGCCATGCCGCCGGAGCACTATGCCTTCCGCCCCGACCCCGGATCCATGACCTTCGGTGAATTGATCTCGCACATCGCCGCAACCAACTACGCTTTCTGTGCCGGGCTGGGGGATTCCACCCCCCCTCAGATGCCCGCCCCCAGTGACAAGGACAAAGGCGCCGTCGTCAAATTCCTAAGCAGTTCCTTCGAATATTGTTCCGCGCTGATCCCTAACCTCACGGAAGAGCAGCTGAGCAAAGTGCACAATTCTCCTGACGGCCGCCTGCCCGGGCGAGAGGTGCTGCTGGCTATGTACGTGCACGTGGCGCATCATCGCGGCCAAGCGGAAATCTATCTCCGCGATAAAGGCATCAAGCCGCCATCCTACATAATCTGAAAGAACCTATCTGTTGCTGGTCTCCTTGGTTGCTGGTGAGTGAGTCTCCAAACCGCGACCTTTACGCACCGACACGCGGCTCCAGCCGCGAAAGCGCACGAGCCGTAACGCCCGCTTCGCGCAAGATCCGCGCCACCGTCATCGCAATCTCCGGCGCCCCCGGTGTGTCTCCATGAATGCAGAGGGTCTGCGCGTCAACGGAGACTTCGCTCCCATCGCACGCAGTCACAGCCCCTCGTTCAACGATGCTCAGCGCCTGCCGTGCCGCTTCCTTGGGATTGCGGATTAGCGCATCTGCGAACTTGCGCGAGCGTAAAGTTCCATCCGGCTCGTAGCGGCGGTCGGCGAAGGCTTCGGCGGCGATGGCGAAGCCTGCTTTCCGAAAGACGTCCAGCATGGGCGACCCGGCCAAACCGACGAGGACGACGGCTTCGCTCAAGCATCTGCAGGGGGGTAAAACCGAAGAGCAGCGGCGTAAAGCCGCTGCTACATCAGCAGCGACAGCCTTCTTAACGCCTTCGGCGATGGCTTCGGCGAGTTCGCGATTCTTTATGGCTTGATTGTAGAGCGCGCCGTGGGGCTTTACATGGACGAGCTTTGCGCCGCAGGTGGCGGCAATTTCGGCGAGGGCCCGAACCTGTTCGCACACGGAGTCCGCGACGGCATCAGGGGACATTTTCAATTCGAGGCGGCCAAAGTTCTTGCGGTCGGCATAGCCGGGATGAGCCCCAATCGCCAGCTTCCAGCGCAGCGCCTGCTCGATCGTCGTGCGCATGGTCTGCTCATCGCCAGCATGCCCGCCGCAAGCGATGTTGACCGACGTGATCGAGCGCATCAGTTCTTCCTGCGTGCCGTCCGCAATGGCTTCCGGCACCTCGCCCATGTCGCAATTCAAGTCGATGCGTTTCACGGTTTCCATAGTTAGAGCCTTGTGTAGCGGCAGAGCAGCAGCGTAAAGCCGCTGCTACACAAGCACATCCTTCGAGGCCAACAGCTTTTCCTGCTCGATCAACAAGCTTCGCGCGGTCTCCCAATCTACCCGTTCAAACCGAATCTCGTCCCTTGGCCGCAGCTGGCCCAAGCTATGAAAATCCACGGAAATCACATTGGCAATCTTCGGATAGCCACCCGTCGTTTGCTGCTCAACAGAGAGAATTATGGGCTTGCCTCCCTCCGGCACTTGAATCGCGCCAAGCGAGACGCCCTCGGAAATCATCTCCCCGCCCGAAGGCACCGGGACGATGGCGCCTTCCAATCGAATCCCCATGCGATTGGACTCCTCCGCTACACGATACCTGCTCTCATAAAACAATCGCCGCGCCGACTCCGAAAACCAATCGCTCTGCGGACCCTCCGTAACACGCAACACTTTTCGAGGCTGCAGCTCGTTCAGTGCCCGCGCCGACAGCCTGCGCTCGTGAATTGCCCCGCTCTCCGCCCCAATCTTTAGCGCATCCCCTTTTCGCAACGCGCGCCCTTCATGTCCGCCAAGCCCGCTCAAGACATGCGTTGACGCGCTGCCCAAAAACAATTCGACTCTAATCCCGCCCTGAACACACAAATAGCACCGCGCGCCCGTGCGCGTCGGCCCCAGCCGCAGCGTCTGCCCCGCCTTCGCCTCAAACGAACTCCGCAGCTCAACCGGTTTCCCATCCAGCGCCGCGTCAAAATCGGATCCAGTCAGCGCCAGCAACGCGCGTTCCGGAAAAACAAACGTCCCACCGAGCAGCGTCATCTCCAACCCAGCCGCTCCCTCATCGTTGCCGACCAACCGATTTCCGAGCCGCAACGAAACCGCATCCGCTGCTCCGGAAGCCGAAACGCCTATCGCCGCGAATCCTTCTCGCCCCAAATCCTGCACGGTCGTGAAAAGCCCCGGCTCCTGCACCTGAATCAAGCCCATTCTTTCTCCAGCTCCCCAAATCGCTCCGCCGAAATCGGCGCAAATCGCACGCGATCTCCGATTGCCAGCAGGCTGAAACCCTCCCGCTCGGCTCTGAACATCGCGACAGGCGTCCGCCCGATCAATCTCCATCCGCCGGGAGTGGAGAACGGGTACACGCCAGTTTGGTTCCCCGCGATCCCCACGCTGCCCGCCGGCACCCTTCGCCGCGGCACCGCAAGCCGCGGCGTCACCAGCGCTTCGGGCAATTCTCCCAGATAAGCGAAACCCGGCACGAACCCTAGAAAATAAACAAGATATTCGGCCGAAGCATGCAGCTCGATGGCCTGCGCGGGTATCAATCCATGGATGGCGCACACCTCTGCCAAATCCGGACCGAACTCTCCGCCATAGCACACCGGAATTTCGACCAGCCGTGGCTCAGGAAGTTTTATCTCTTCAAGACGCTCGAAATATCGCCGTAGAATCGCTTCCACTTCGTCGTGCCGCAACCGCAGTCCATCGAATTTGACCAGCAACGAGCAATACGCAGGATGAAGATTGCGGACACCTGCAACGGGCTCCAGCTCGAGCAGCCGCAGCAGCTTCCTGACCTGCTGATGGGCCTGGAGCGTAATTTTTTGACCGAAGTAAACCAGCAGCGATTGATCGCTAGCCCATTGGAATCGCGCGCCTTCGCCCGCCGATGTAACCATCCTCGCGAAAGTATACCCCACGCGACGCTGCCTCTAGTGGCACAGGCATTAGTCCACAGGGAGCAAAATGTTTTGGATCGTCGTCAGGGGTTACGGACGCAACGCCGCAGATGGTGCGACTAGCATGTTCCCCCGTATGTCCCCGCTCGAGCCCGGAAGAGCGCTGTCCGCATTGATCACGTACTGTTGATGGTCAATGGTGAAGATCCTTTTCCCATAGATCTTTACGTCAACGGACGTCTCGTCACGGAAAGGCAGCCAAAAGCCGGCAATCCTTTGGTACTGCCGGACAAACTCGGCTCGATTAATCCAGAAGGACGGCTTTTTGGCAGGATGGCCGGCGATTTTCACTACCGCGAAGTCTTCGGCATCGATCCATATTTTCCCCTCGAACAGATACTTCTCCTTGCGCTTCGGAGAGGCCTCGACGACAAAGCAATGATACGGGCCCAGATCCTCTTCTCCGGCGAGCGCAAATGTGTAGTTCGCGCTGGTGATCGCACTGTCATGATGCTCCCGACCGGAAGATGTCTCGCTCTCGCTTTGGATAAGGTGATCAAACACCATGTGACGCACGATCCCCGATCCTTTTTCGGAAGTCTTGTTGAATGTTTTCTTGTCGGGCGCCTGATACTCCACGCGGACCACGGCCTGCGCAGCCAATTTCCCCTCGGGGTTTCTGATCTCGTACGTCCGAACTGCCGAGTACTGCTGCAACTGCTCGTTTCGCAACCGGTTGCGCTCAAGCATTCTTGCGATGACGTCGTCGCCGGTCAGACGAGCCGGAGCACTGTAATTCGATAAAGCCATCTCCTGCGCTGTTTGGCCCGCGAAGGCCTGGCTGACCGCAACCGATGCTACCGGACCCGCTCCTAGGATAAGAGCGATCGTGATCACTCCTTCGAATCGTCTAGCGTGCCCTGTCATAACCCTTGAGCCCCTTCAACATAAGTTTACTTCAGTCGTTGTGTGTCATCTATTCAGTTTCCGAAACTGAGAATGAAGCCATCCAAGCGGCGCTGGAAACCAGTGAACCTACCAAAGAATGGCGAAGCTTCATTGCTGTACACGTCATGAAAATTGCCGTGGTTCGTGAGATTGATGGAGTACAGGCCGACGCGAACCTTGTGGCGGGTCCCACGCTCCATGAAGGGCAGGTGCAAATGAAAATCTCGATAAGCTTGCGCATCGAGGGAAAAGAAAGTCGGGAAGCGCGAGCCATTCGGCACCCCCGCGTAATTCTGAAGCACGTCGACGTTGGAGTAGGGATAGCCGGTGTGGACGTCAACAACAGGACTCACTGCCAGCGACCATGGGAGGTGAAACACCCCCCAACTGACCACGCGATGGGGCACATCCGAAGGCAGAATGCCCGAGACATTGGGGCGAATCACGGGTTGCTCGAATGGAAGGAAAGTGTTGGATACGGTATTCAGGTCACCGCGCGCCCGGCTCCAAATGTACGAGACATTCAGGTCAGCGTGATGAACAGGTTGAAAATGCAGCGTGGCCTCGAACTCATGGTAGTTCGCTTGGCCTGTTGGGAAGAGGCCCAGCAGGCCAGCACTTCCGAACACGCCCGGAATGGGATTCACGACGAACAGGTTGCGCGTCTGGCTGTAGATATAGCTAACGCGAAGGACCGCGTTAGCCCACAATTGGCGGTCAACTTCGATATTGCTGACGAAACTGCGCGGACTGGAGCCGGGCTCCAACCGCACTCGTGATGCAAGCGGGCCGGCGCCATTTCCGATGAAGGCGTTGAGATAGGGAGTAGGCGATCCGATGAGTTGGCCCGTTTCGTCAAAAAAGCTCAGGGTCCGCTGCGGATTGTGAACGAAATCCGCTTCCAGCAAGGAAACGCGGTCATAAAACAGTCCTGCTCCGGCGCGAAAGACTGTTTTCTGATTTTTTCCGGGCGAATAAGCGAAGCCAACACGCGGTCCGAAAGCCCCAGCCCGTCCGACGGTCTCGCTAGTGAGGCGCCCTCCCACGTCGATCGATAGATGGTCGTTCACTATCCACCGGTCCTGGACGAACTCTTCCACATCGGTGGCCGAAGCGTTTAGCGGTCCGTTGCTCGTGAAACTGATCTCCTCCGCAAGCGTCCCGTCTTGCCTCAACAGTTGAACGGGGTGCGACAGGCTGTTGCCGCTATAAGACCGATGCGTCACATCCGCGCCAACTTTCAGCTCGTGCCGGCCAAGCCACTTTTTGGGCGCAAACTGAAATGTTGGGTATGCTTCAAACTGGTTGGCAGTCCTGGTCCAGGAGTTGAAGAAATTGCCGTCCCAGCCTTCGGGATTCACCAGCATGTCCGCCGGTCCCTGACCGTGGGCATTGCTTTCAAACCGCGTATAGCGCAATGCGATCCTGAGCAATGCTCCTGAGCGAAAGCTATGAAGGTCTGAGATTCCTGCCGAGACACCTTTCTGGTCGTAATCCGAGGACGCGGTCTGCGGTACGAGCGCTGTGATATTGGCGAACTGAGTGCGCATCGGGAAGACATTAACGTCGGCATTGAATACGTGTTGCGGAGAAAGGATGGCCTGAACGCGAGTGAACGAATTGAAACCTTGAGATTTGATCTCGTTCCTAGGCCAGCCTAGGCCACGCACCGGGTCTCTTCTGACGTCGTACTCGAACACTTCAGAAAAGGTCAGTTTGCCTTCGCCAATGGGACCCCCAAACGAGACCCGCGGTGTCGCTTGCGATACGCCCACGAAGTGACCGTTCTTGCCGCGCAGGCTGACGTTGAAATCTTTCACTTTGTAGAACCAGTCGCTCGGAGGCGGCGTAGTTTCAATAGCGGTCAGCCCGCCGGAGAAACCACCGTTCTCAGCGCTAAAGGGAGTCTTGTCGACATTGACCGTTTGAATCGCGTCGATGGGCACCGGGATCGAGAACGATCCCGTCACGGGATCGACCGTCTTTGCCGAATCCACCACGAGCAATCCTTGGTTCTCGGAAGTGCCTCTGACACTCAGCTTTCCGTCCAAGGTGCGAATGACACCCGGGACAAGTGGCAGCGCATCCCGGAACTTCTGCTGCGCCAGCGGCAATGTTTCCAGCTGGGCGTTATTGATGGTTGACGCCGGAGAAACATTTTCCGTCGAAACGTTCGCGGCCTGTTCCTTGACTTCCACTTTTTCTACTACCGTGTCGAGGGCGAGGGCGATGTCGGCCACTGAGCTCTGATTCACGTTTAGCGAAATCGTTTCGGCAAACGGCTTGAAGCCTTGTTGGTTCACACGAAGGGTATAGGTGCCTGCGGTCAACTGCGTAAATTCGTAGTGTCCCGCGGAGTCCGTAAGGGTCGTAAGAAGCTGAGAATCCTGAGAGCTCTCCCTCAGCTCGACGCGGATGCCTTCAAGGGCACTTGGTTCTGCCTGCTGGTCGAGGACCGTCACCATGCCTTGGATCGCCCCGCTCGGGGATTGCGGTGGTTCTCCCTGCGTTGACCGTACGCGCGCCGCACCTACGGCTACGCTCAGGGCAAGAGCCAGCAAAACGCCGAGCATGCGCTTGGGGGCTTGCCACGTGCTAAGCAGTTTTAAATGGCACATACAACCAATACCCTTCCAGTGCCCCTTTCCGAGAGGTGCTTCTGCGTTGCTTCCGGAACGAACTACAGCTCCGCCGGGATCGGGATATTGAATCACCAGGCTCCTTCGTTCGTAAAGCGTGAGATGCTTGGGAAAAGCAGAACGGCACACAAAAATCAACGCGGCTCACAATCGGATCGTTGGCGTGACGATGTACGGGCCGATTCCTAGAGTCAAATCATTTCATTGAAAGCACAACATTTGCGCACACCACGAGCGGTGGGAAGTATCTCGGGTCCCGGCAACGAGTCCCGGCCATTTTCCGAGAAGCACGCAGGGTCATTGCCGCGACATTCTTGCGACGATCGTTGGCACGGCGCGACGTGGAATCAAACGCTGCGCGAAAACACTCAGTTTATTCACAAAACCGGGGATCACAAGTCCGCCGCCGTTCGCCAACGATACCAAGGCGTCGCGTACGACATCCTCGGGCGATTGATAAATGAAGCCAAACTTTCGATGGCCGTTTTTCGCTTCCCCGCCGTGGCCATTGGCCAGGATTCGGCCGGGGCAGAGCGTGACCACGCTCACTCTGCTCGATCGGAGTTCTTCCTGAAGCCCCAACGAGAAACTTGTCAGAAAAGATTTCGTCGCTGCATAGAGGCTCGCGTAGGGGACCGGCTGAAAGCCCGCCGTGGATGACACGTTGATGATTCCCGCTCGGGGATGTTCCATCAACGAGGGCAAGAGTGAATACGTGAGTTCGACGACGGCAGCGTTATTCAGGCTCAGCATTTCCATTTGACGCCGCAGGGTTAGGTCCAGGAACTCTCCGCGGACGCCGAAGCCCGCATTGTTGACAAGCAGGTTTACTTGAAGCTTCCGATCGCGTAGTTGCTGAGCGAGGCGCTGGCCCGCAGAAGGACAAGCCAGGTCAAAATCGAGTACTTCTGCGAAAACTGACTGGGACCGCTGCAACTCATCGGCCAGGCTCTCCAGCTTGTCCCTCGATCTGGCAACGAGAATCACATTCTGTTTGCGGGCTGCGAGCGCATGTGCAAACACTCTCCCGAGTCCTTGGGAAGCGCCGGTGACGAGGGCGAAGCTGCGATTCGTCATGTCCGCACACTCGGCACGCTTACACCAATTTTCCTGGCGCTCGAAGCTGTCGGAATCGCATATGTCCACTGGCGACTCTAGAGAGGATGCTGAACGGCGGTGCGCAGCGCTTCTGAAAGACTAAAACGCCAAAACAATTTCGCAGGTGCCAGGCTAGCCGACACCCACCTGCTTGGAGCCTCAAACAGCGCCCCAAACTCAGCCGCCCTTTCCAACAGGTTGGATTACCGAGCATAAGAAAAAGATACGAGTTTTGATGCGAATTCTTCAGCCGCTTCTCGAAGTACAGCCGGCGATAATAGACGCAGTGATATTTCTTAAAGTTTTTTGTGTCGCTTTGCCGGGATCGAGAATCAAAGTGCGCGTAGGTGAAGTGCAAATTCCCGTTTGCCGGCCGTCTGGCACAAGGGGCTAGAGGGCCAAGAAGGAGCCAAAGTTGTATGTCTGAATTGCAGCAGTTCCCTACTTTGCCCAATCAGCCGTTCCGGCTCGATGTCCCTCTTCACGAACTCCTGCAGCAGCCTTCGCACGATCCGTCGGCCCACCGGCCGGAATTGCGCGCAACCGAGACACTGCCTCCAGCAGTGTTTCCGCAACATCCACAGTTGTTTCACGATCTCGATGAGCAGGATATTGCCGCGCACGAAGCCGTGGTCCGCACGGGCAAGCGCCATTGGCCCGCGTCCAAGGTTATGAGCACCATGCGCGGTTGGATGTTCCCGTATTTGAAGTCACGCGTCCTGCCGGGTGATTTCCAGCCGATCATCGCCTACCTCTTCACCGAATGGAAATGCAATCTCGATTGCCACTACTGCTGGTCTTATGACAATCGCGTGAAAGGGATGACCGAGGATACGGCGCGGCGAGCCATTGATTGGTTGCACTCGACGCCTTGTCGCGTGCTTGCGCCTACAGGCGGCGAGCCGCTGTTGCGTCCCGATTTTGTCCACAAGGTCGTGTACTACGCGGCAAAGAAAGATTTCTGGGTTTACCTTGCCACGAACGGGCGCCTTCTTCGGCCGGAAGTAAGTGACCGCTTGGCCGACGCGGGGATCGCGACCATCAACTTTGCCGTCGATACCGTAAAGGAAAAACCTGGATTGCCCAAAGCGCTAGAGCACGTCCGCTCTTATTTCGACTATCTCGTCAAACTGCAATATCGCTACGGGTATACCGTGTTTTTCAATACCAACATCTGCCGCACCAACATCGATGACGTGAAAGAGCTGGCCAAAATCGCGCACGACAACGGCATCTCCATCACCTTCCACATCAACGAAGCGCCGATGATGGAACAAGATCACTTTAAGCATTTGCACGAGAACGACACCTACATTCGCCCGCAAGACTTCCCGGTCGTCGACGATCTCCTGGACTGGCTCATCGACAAACAGCATCAGG
The DNA here is from genome assembly GCA_035603095.1 of Candidatus Acidiferrales bacterium. Classification (GTDB taxonomy): domain Bacteria; phylum Acidobacteriota; class Terriglobia; order Acidiferrales; family UBA7541; genus Acidiferrum. The sequence goes on along the minus strand of DATNLB010000784.1, from coordinate 449 downwards.
GCTGGAAGATGGTCGATTCCATTGCTCGCCTGCAGAACATGAAAGGCTTCATGCGCGGTGTCGGCGAACACTGGGGCTGCCGCGCCGGACAGAACTGGTTGATTGTCCGCACGGATGGAACTCTCGCCCCGTGCTTCCCCATGTACAACGCGAAATACGATTGGGGCACGGTTGAAAATCAGAAGTTCGACCTCAAGCAACTCGCCGAGATGAAGCAAGGCTGTGAGCCGCACTGTTTTTCAACGCTCGGCTACAACGTCGCCTATTGCTACAGCGCTGCTCGCGTCATGAAGTGGCTCATGAAACAGGCTCGCAACGGCTTTCAGGGGGTGACCGGCAGTTTCGAATAGGCCGGAATCCAGGGTGCCAAGTACTGCAAGGAGCGGGATTCGCTCCGGGAGGTGATTTGTGTCCATAGGATTGGCGCCGGCCTTAACAGGCTATCGTCA
>DATNLB010000600.1:0-4032 GCA_035603095.1 Candidatus Acidiferrales bacterium | reverse complement strand
TTGCCATAGAGCAGCTCGGCCTTGGCCATATCAATCGCACCCTGATGGTGGGGCATCATCATGGTTGCAAAATCATGGTCGACATCGCCATTCATCGGAGCCGACTTCATTCCTTTGTCCATCCCGTCCATACTCTCATTCATGACAAGCATAAAACTCGTCGCGCTGGGCTCCATCTGAGCGAAAGCCACTGCGGACAGCACCGCAATCAGGCCGACAATCCACAAGCGCTTCCGACAATAGAGAATTGGAGGACTCATGGGTTTTCACTCCTTTTCTTGGACGATTTGTCGAGATGAATAATGCAGAAGCTGTGGTGCATTCTCGCGATATCCCCGAACAGACCAGGAGAAGCGGGCCGCAGGGCCTGGCTTCTCCGTATGCAGCGCTTTGCGTGCGACTATAGCTACTGCAGTTGCACCTGTACGGGCGTCGTTGAACCAGCAGGCACAATCACGAGGAAATCCTCGGGCTGTGGTGTCGCAGCCAGGAGCTCTCTTAGTACCCCAATGGACTCCGCGATCTGTGCTCCAGCCGCATTCGTCGTGAACGTGTTTAACGGTTGAAAGTTCTGGCCTGGAGCCGCCAGATCCGGCACATAGCCCAAGGTGTAGCTTGTGTCGGGTTGAAGGCCCGTAACTGCAGCTTCTAGCAGATCAATAGGGCCTTGATTATTGAGCGTCACTGTAGTCGGCGCGGCGGATGCGGGGCTTCCCGGAGGGCCCATGAACAGATGAACAGACTCCCCAGACGACCCCAAAGGCACCAAGTTGGAAAGCCCGTTGCCTGTCGGAACCGCAGTGGGCACATAGACCAAAGCTTGACCAGCCTGTCCGCCCGGAAGGGTTGCAATCACCTGGTTGCTTAGGGTATCTATCACCTGCAATCCCGTACCATTCTCCAGATTGATATAGATGCGTGTTCCATCGCCAGACGGCCATAAACCGTGCGGCAGCTCACCCACAGGTATGGTCGCGACCAGTTGCGGTGTATTGGTTGTGGTGTATACCTTTACGACATTTTCTCCGCCCACGGTGACATATGCGAACTGGCCGTTCATGTTTCGCACGATATTGACGTGGTTCGTAATTGGGCCGGTATCGAGGATTGCCCAAACATTAAAGGGGGGCCGTGCGTTAAACACCTCGGTTTTGCCAGTGTCTTTCAACGTGAACCACACCTGCTGCCCATCAGGCGTCGCTGAAATATTGGGACAGAAGGGGGATGGCTGGGGAACAGTGGCGACGATCTCGTGACTTTTGACATCAACGACCACTGTCTCAGGAACGAAGCTGGAGCACACATAGCCGTATTTTCCGTCTGGCCGGAAAATTGTCATTCCAGGGCCGTCGCCGACGAAGATTCGGTCTTTGTTTTCATAGGTCCTGCCGTCGATAACCTGAACGTAATCCTCTCCTCTCACCGTGACCCACACTTCGCTGTCGTCCGGGGTATGAAAGACTTCGTGTGGGGATCGGCCTACATATGTGATGTGCTTGATCGCATTCGTAGCGGTGTCAATGAAGGTTACGGAGTTCGAGACGATCGAAACCACATCGAGCGTTTTGTAATCGAACGAGAATCCCATACCATGCACCAGCACTTGGCCATAGTTGCCTGAGTCATATGTTGGATTCCCGTAAAGGGGGTTTATAATATTCGGAATGATTCCGCCGAGTGGGATCACGCCGAGCAAGCTATTGCTTGACGGATCATAAACGGAAATTGTGTTGGATGTCTGATCCGCTTTATAGACGCGATCATGCGAAGTGATCGGAATTTGCGGCGCATTCGCACCAAAAGGAGCTTGCCCTGCCTGGCTATTCCTCACACATGTCACACACGCAACTGCACATGCGATTGCGATACAAAGACGAGGCTTCATTTGCTGCTCCTTTTCTCGAAATGTTCGGGTCGCTATGTCTTTCAGCCGACCGGCTAAGCGATGCTTTGAGTGAGCGCCCTGACCCGTCGTCTCATAGTCCCCCGGGGTTGACCCCCCACGAAATCAGGAGGACCCGCGAGCGAGTGAAGAAAGGCATCCGGGCACCTCACTGACGCGCCGGGCCGCTTAATTCAACCAACCCGGCTGAGAAACCAGAGATCCAAACACCACCTTTTTGCGGCATCGAGCTCAATTCCGGACGTGCCGCCGGTGATGACTGCAAACCTCGTTTGAAAGCTTCATCGTCATTCTCCCGGCTCCCTCATTACCGCACAGGGCCGGGCACGGTCCCGATGCCTTCCATCTCCTTCGTGAACGGAATGAACTCGTGGTCCATGATCGCGCGCGGGTCGTATCCCGGATCCGCCATGACGCCGTGCACACGCCGCCGCTGCATGCCGAAGTTGCCCGCATCATAGAGCGGAAACACCGAGGCCTCGCGCAGATAGCGATGGAACGGGTACTTCATGTCCAAAGAGTTGACGCCTACCACCTGCATGCACTTGTACACGCAGTCGAGCAGCATCTCGGTGCAATGAACCTTGCACATCGCACCGATGATCTCACCGTGGTAATCGTGAGTATCCATGTAGTGCGCGGTCTTGAAACAGAACGCCCGAGCGGCTTCAATCTTCGCGGCGACGTCACCGAGAACATAGCCCGGATACTGGTAGTTGATGATGGGCGACGGACCACCTCCGGTATACGTCTTCGAGAACTCGAGGGCTGCCTCATAGGTAGCCCGTGCAATACCGACGGCACCGATTCCGGCCACCGGTCCGGACCACGCGAAGTTCCGGTTGATGAGGAAGTCGCCGTTGCCCTTAGCGCCCTCGACCATGTTCGCTGCGGGGACTCGCGCGTTCTCGAAGATGATCTCCGCATTGGAGGCGCTGCGTTGGCCCGATTTGTTGATCATGTTGTACGAGATGCCGGGCGTTCCCCGTTCGACCACGATTGCGGACAGGCCCTCCCTGCCGCCGGCCCGGGAATCGGTGCGGACGACCACCAGGTTGAGATTCGCGCCGTTGCCATCCCAGCCTGCGACGTTGCACGGCCAGTACTTGCGGCCGTTCAGGACATAGTTGTCACCGTCGAGAGTCGCCGTGACTGCGATGCCTGCTCCGCCCCCGGCGGGGGCGTCGAAGTTCGCCGTGCCTCCAGGCGATCCCGGCGGCTCACTCGCTGCGTAGCCGACGATGAACTCGCCGGACGTGTCAGCGGTCGCGCCCCCGATGAACCGCCGCTTCTGCTCCTCGGAACCGTAGTACCAGATCGGCATCAGGCCGAGCCCATTCACCAGAAGCGTCGTTCCGAAACCTGGATCGACCGATTGGACCTCCTCCGCTGCGATGATGTAGTCGACATTGGACAGGCCACCGCCGCCATACTCCTTGGGAAGCATGGCCCAAGCCATACCCCTCCTGGAGGCCTCGACGTATGCCGGTTTCATCATCTGAAACGCGCGCAGCGGACCGTGCTCCTCATCGACCGCCTGTACGATCGGAGCCAGCACCGTCTGCGCGAAATTACGAGCACCCAGCTGGATTAGCTTCTGCTCGGGAGTGAGGGTGAAGTCGATGGCCATGCGAGCCTCCTCTATGTCAGGACACGGGTTCCAATGAGCCGACGAGCAATTAGCTGGTGAATCCAGGGCGATTTTGGCCTTCAGCAGCTTGGACACGGGACAACCTTCCTTCATGCCCCATTCGGGACCTCCGTCAACCGCACTCAGATCGATTGAGTTAGTGGAAAGCGGACCTTCGCATTTGCGGCGCTTCGTTCAGTTGCTGACCCACTTAAGACAGGCGCGGTCGGGCACGGCGAGAATTTGGCGTGGCCTTGAGCCCCGCTCTGCCGCCTATACTCCGGAAAACCAGTCGTAGCCTTGGTTTTCCCAAAATCCTCCCGGATAGGTGTTCGTCACCGCAATCGACTCCAGATTCTTAGCGCTCTTGAATCCGAGCTTTACCGGAATTCGCAACCGCACCGGGGCTCCCCATTCGGGGGTGAGCGGCTGCTGTTCAAAATCAAGGGCCAAAATGGTTTGCGGATGCAGCGCGCTCGCCATGTCTATACTGGTCGAA
>DATNLB010000174.1:0-6118 GCA_035603095.1 Candidatus Acidiferrales bacterium | reverse complement strand
CCCGCCGCTCTGGACGCGCTCAGCGTCTCAAGGTATTTCGGTTTTTCATCATAATAGTAGTTCGACATTGCTATGAAGGTTGTCGTTTTAAGCCCGGCGCGTCGAAGCAGCAGCGCTTCAATCGCCCGCGCCGTTCGCCCGTTCCCGTCAAGAAAGGGATGCATTGCAGCGAAGTGATAATGTACGGCCAGCGCCTGGATCAAGGGATCGTGCGCTCTGTAATGCTGTTGCACTGCAACGAGAAATCTGTCAAACGCTACGCTGCAGTCCTCTCCTCCGTCAGCGCCTCTGTGCCTCGGCATTCCAAACGTAACGTTTGAATCCCTTTCCCGCAGAACGCCGGGTGGGCAATGATCATCGTCGCAACCAGTTACGATGCGCCTATGGACCTCTCGAACGAGGTCACCCGTGATTGGAACGTCGAAGGGTAAAGTAGCGATCCATCGATACGTTGCCGCGGCCGCAGAAGCCTGCCTTTGAGAATGCGTGATTAATTCCTGAGTATTTGGAGCTGTAGCCATTGCCGCATCCAGCTCTCGTTCCGTAAAATCCGCCCCTTCAATCCTTGACGTTCCGGCGACTTCCATCTTCAGCTGGATTTGCTGCAACTTCTCCACCCAGTCTCTTTGATACGGTGTCTCCGCAAGGGATTGAACCGCCGACCTAGCAGCGACTAGCTGATCTAGGATCTTTGCTGAGTCATACAAGATCCAATTCTCTGGGAGTACGTACCTTATTGCCATTCAATTTACCTACTCATTGCAATACTATTTCTAGGTGTGCCCTCCTAATAGATTGAATCATAAGCGCTTAAGAAACACAATTTAACACTCATTTCCATTTGACTTCTTTGCCACTTCCGGGGAATTGGCAGGGCCACATGCCCCAGACTTCACAGCAAGTCCAAGCTTCCTACAATCGCCTTCGCCCACCGGAGAAACTACAGGTAGAAAAGCGCGGCTGGACCCTCGACGTGCTCCAAGTGGTCCAGTCGTTAGGCAGACTCGACTTCACCTCGCCGACGTCTACGCTCACGCCGCCGCCTTGGCCAAACTCCATCCACGGCTCCCATTCCGATTTCTAGTTTCTAGTTTTTCCGTCAACGCCCACATCCGCGACAAAATCCGCCAGCAACTCCAAGTCCTCCGCGACCTCGGCCTCCTCCAATTCCTCGGCTCCGGCTCCTACCGCCTCACCTAAGTCCATATCACGCTGAATGTGTGGTGCATTCTGGTGCAGAATGCTGTACAATTGAGTCTATCAAGAATCAGCTTAAATCCGTCCGCCAGAGCGTCTCGCTGCCCGCAAAAACCGCTTCACAGGTCCGCAACCTGGCCAAGACGCGCCGGCTCAGCTCCAATCGCATGCTCGTCGAACTGATCGAGAACGGCATCGAAGCCGAAAACCGCAAACAGCAGGAGTTCTTCGAATTGGCCGAGCGTTTTCGCAACGCCACCGACCCGGAAGAAGCCAAGCGCCTCGGCGACGCCTTGGGCCGCATGGTATTCGGGAACTGATGCCCACGATTGCGCGCTGGGCCGATCTGCCCCCACTGGAAAAACTACAGGTAGGAAAGCGCGGCTGGACCCTCGACGTGCTTCAAGTCGTGCAATCGTTAGGGAAAATGGACTTCACTCTGGCTGATGTGTACGAACGCGCCAACGACCTGGCCAAGCTCCATCCCAACAACGCCCACGTCCGCGACAAGATTCGCCAACAACTCCAAGTCCTCCGCGACCTCGGCCTCCTCGATTTCCTCGCCCCCAGCCTACCGCTTGCACTGAGCCACGCTTACTTCCCAAATTTCGATCGAGAAAGAAGATGTAGACTTCAGGCTGCTGGGGCGTAGCGAATTGCTTCTTCAATTTGAGGCACCGTCAACCCGTAGTCGGCAGCTATGCTTTCGATCCCTTCTCCGGTATTGAAGCGTCCAACAATCACTTCGGCCATTACGCCAGTTCCATTTACAACCGGTCTGCCGGAAGAAACAGCGGGATCTATGACAACGACTCTGGGTGGATCGGTTGTCAAATCTCCCGACCAGTTCATCCGTATGGGGAACAGTTTGATTGGCCAGCCCTTGTCATCGCGTTCTATTCGACGAAGGTAAAAATCCAAGATTGGGCCCAAACCGAGTTGTCCCCAGCTCGAGACATTTATTGTGTGTTCCTGTCCTGTCGGCCCCTCGATCTTCTTGATAAAAAGGTCTTTTCCGTCAGTTAGAAAATTTTCGCTCAGCAATGGGTGAGCCGAAGGATAAGTCTTAAGGACATAGTCTATTGCTCTACGAATAGAGGGCATTTTCCACTTTGTGCTTTTTGCGAGTGGATAGCAGGATATGGGCTTCAACTAAGTTGTAGAAAGATAGACTGCCGGAAGTCGGCAGCTCAATTAGAGGTTTAAAAAATCTCTGACCAACGGCAGTAGGATATTTTCTACCATTGACCCAAGAATCCAAGGTAGCCGCCGACATTCCCAAGCATCGAGCAGCCTCCTCGATCCCGTATCGGGGTACGTCGCGTCGATCAATATTCTTGCGATCTTGCACGGCGCCTCCCTTCAATGATTTCGAAACGCCATTATCTATTATTTCCCGTCGTCTGAGCGTCACTTTCAGCGGCGGTTCTTGCTGCTGCAACACCCTTCTATACCACAATTTAACCTTTCCCCCGCCATTCCGCCCCCGCCCCGCCTTCGTCCCTCTCCTCCGCACCAATTTGATTTCCACCCTGCTGTCCAAGGCATACTTTGCGCGTAGTTCCCGTCACAAGCTCGTGATCCTAAGCCGAGGAAACGACGCCTGATAAATCCCCGCGTCCAACGTCAGCAACCTATACCCGTTCACCAGCGCATGTGCCCCAATCACGAAATCGGCCAGGATGCGGCGCGCTTCCGCACCCTTCTGTTTTCGTCGCCGCGCTGTATAACCTTGGAACGCTGCTCCCGCTGCCCGCCATGCCCTCTCTCCAATCTCCCATTCCACGGCGATGCCGGCTTCCTCGCAGAATCTGCCGATGAACTGTTCCGTCCTTCCGGGAGCTGCCATCAATTCCGCATACACCGCTCCGCAGATCACCATCCGGCCTTGCGTCTGGCTTTCCCCCAGCGCCTTCTTTGCCGTCAGGTTCTGTGCCTCGTCCTCATTCCACAGCGCCACAATCACGTTGCTATCGATCGCCGTCGTCATTCCTCGTCATGTCCCCGCATTTCGCGCATCCACTTCAGTATCGCCTTCCGGCCCTTTCCAATGCCGGGCGTGCCAATTCCCCTGTACTTCTCAAAGACACTCCCTTTCCGTACCGCCGTCACGCGCATACCCTTTCCATCTTCCTCAAATTCCAATCGGTCTCCGGCCCGCACCCCGAGCCGCCGCCGCACTTCCCGAGGTATGGTGATCTGCCCCTTGCTCGTGACCTTCGCCTGTTTCTTCATCGCCGCACTCCCATTTCCTTACTCTACCACATTTTCCTTACTTTTGTCTGGGCGCCGCGTCCCGCAGCCTTCGGCCTAAACGCTGCGGGATTAGATGCCTCACTTACAAAAAACTAGGGGGGAGGGGGCGGTCATGGTTAAGCAGACATCCGCCCCTCTTGCACCCGGCCATCTCCGCGATGCTACAATCCGCGAAACAGCTCATCCCAACTTCGCGGTTCACCGGAGGATCCCAATGCATCGCCGCATCCTGATTCTGTTCGCCCTCGTTCTTGCGCTGACGGTTCCGTCCTTCGCGCAGGAGCACGCCGACCACGCCGCCCCCACCAAACCAAAATCCGCCGCGCTCATGACCGGCTACGGCAATTGGCATCATCCGGTCTCCACCAAGAACGCGCAAGCGCAGGCCTTCTTCGACCAGGGCCTGCGGCTCATCTACGCCTTCAATCACGACGAAGCCGCCCGCTCCTTCCAGCGCGCCACGGAGCTCGACCCCAAACTGGCCATGGCGTATTGGGGCATCGCCGAAGCCGTGGGGCCCAATTACAACGATCCCGCCAGCGAAGACCGTTTTGTGCAGGCCCACGCCGCCATTGAGAAAGCGCAGGCGCTCGCAGCCGATGCTTTCGAGAGCGACAAAGCCTACATCGACGCACTTGCCAAGCGCTTTCCCGCCGATCCTAAATCCGATCTACACGCTGCCGCGGAACAGTATCGCGATGCCATGCGCGACGTGGTGAAGCGCTTCCCCGACGACCTCGATGCCGCCACGCTCTTCGCCGAGGCCGGAATGAACCTGCATCCTTGGGGGCTTTGGCGCGCGGACGGCACGCCGGAACAGGGCACGGAGGAAATTGTCTCGACGCTGGAGTCCGTGATTCGCCGCGAGCCCAATCATTTCGGCGCGGTTCACTATTACATCCATTCCGTCGAGGCTTCCTCCTCGCCGGAACGCGCTTTGGCGGGCGCGAATCGCCTGGCAGAGCTTGCGCCTGCCGCGGGACACATCGTGCACATGCCCGCGCACATCTACATCCGCACCGGCGATTATGAAGCCGCCGTGAAAACCAATCAGAAAGCCGCGCTTGCCGATCAGGCTTACATCAAGGCCGGCGCAGCCGAAGGAATCTATTCCATGATGTATTACAGCCACAATCTGCATTTCATCGCCATGGCCGCGGCGATGAACGGCAACTATCTCGAGTCCCGGCGCGGCGCGCAGATGCTCGCGGCCAATGTGGGGCCTCACGTGAAAGTGATGCCGCCCCTTGAGGGCTTCATGACCGTCCCGCTGGCCGTCGAAGTGCGCTTTCACAAGTGGAACGAAATTCTGAAGGCGCCGCAGCCCGACCCGGCCATGCACACCGCCACGGTGTTCTGGCATTTCGCTCGCGGCCTGGCCCTTGCCGGCACGGGAAAACTGGAGGAAGCGGAAGCCGAGCACAAGTTTGTTGTAGAAGCGGAAGAGAAGACGCCGCCGGATGCCATCTTCCAGATGCCCATCAACAACAAGACCAAGGACATTCTGAAAATCGCGGAAAATGTGCTGGGCGCGAAAATCTCGCTCGCGAAAAACGATATGGACGCCACGGTGAACCAATTGCGCGCCGCCGTCGCCGTTCAAGATTCGCTGAAGTACGACGAGCCGCAAGACTGGTTCTATCCCGTCCGCGAATCTCTTGGCGCGGTGCTGCTGAAAATCGGTGATGATGCCGGAGCCGAAGACGTCTTCCGTGCGGACCTCGAGCGCAATCCCCGCAACCCGCGTTCGCTCTTCGGCCTCGAGCAAGCCCTAAAGGCCCTGGATAGGACCTACGACGCGGGTTTCATCCGCAAACAATTTGACGCCAACTGGAAGGGCGCCACGCGGCCGACCCTCGACGATCTCGTCTGACCCTTCCGGCGCGCTCATTTCTTTTTATGGCTTAGGCCTTACTCAAATTCCGCCGGCCATTCCCGGGCGGCATGAAGAACTGCAAGAATGCGAACCTCGTTCTTTTCTATCCGGTACGCGACCAGGAAAGGCGTGCCCGGAATGACCAGCTCGCGTGTACCAGCCACACGTCCATTACGTCCCGCAAACGAGTGGCGCGCGAGGATGTCCACGGAATCCCAGATATGGTTTGCAATTTCGGTAGCTGCGGCCTCATCATCGGCCGCAATGAATTCGTGCGCGGCAGCTAGTTGTCGCGTGGCTGGCGTGCTCCACCAGATGACCATGCGCTGGTGATTACTTGGAGCGGCCCATTTTGCTGATCATTTTCTTCACGTCCGCGTGCGAGACCAGCTTTCCTTCCTTCGCCGCGCGCAGCCCCTTCTGGATCAGCTTGATGTGATGCTCATTAAGTTGCAGATAATTTTCCACCGCTTCGTTCAGCACATGGCTGCGATCGCGGTCCATGCTCTCGGCCAGCTCATCCAGCGACTCCACAGTATCGGAGGGAATCCGAAAACTGATTGTTTTTAGCGTACTCATAATAAAGCCCACATAATACGCCCCTATAATACGGAATAATATGCTGTATTACGCTGCATTGCAAGGATCCGTATCGCGCCATCTAAAATGTAACCCGAGGGGACAACGTCGCGCCATTTAAGATGTAACCCGAGACAAAGACGATTTTGGGAGGGTTCATTTGGGGCGCAAGGGGAAATGGGAGTATTTCCGAGTTATTTATGGGCGGTA
>DATNLB010000718.1:0-9033 GCA_035603095.1 Candidatus Acidiferrales bacterium | reverse complement strand
ATTTCTCCTCCGACAAAATCCCGGACGGCCAGACGCTGTTCAAGTGCGCGCCGCCGGTCCGCGGCCGGGAGAATCGCGAAGAACTTTGGCAAGGGCTTCGAGAGGGAGCCATTGATTTGGTGGCGACGGATCATTCTCCCTGTCCGCCCGAGATGAAGCGGCTAGACGAACGGAGCTTTCGAACGGCATGGGGAGGGATTTCCAGCCTCTCGCTGGCGCTGCCGGTGATGTGGACCGAGGCCAATGGCCGTGGATTCACGCTGATAGATATCGCGCGCTGGATGGCGGAAGGTCCGGCGCGGCTTGCGGGGTGCGAATCGCACAAAGGGCGCATTGCCAAGGATTTCGATGCCGACTTCGTGGTGTTTGAGCCGGAAGCTGAATTCATTGCGACGGAGGACCGTCTTTTCTACCGTCACCGCGTTTCACCCTATTTGGGTGAAAAACTTTGCGGTGTCGTCAAGGCAACCTATCTGCGCGGAGAATGTGTATTCGCCGGTGGGAAATTTCCGGGAGAGCCAGGCGGGCGCGAATTGCGGCGCCAACTGGCGTACTAAGGCTTCAAATAGAGATTTGAAACTCCTGCCATTTCATACAGAATACGGCCAGCAAGGAAATCTATGACCGTCCATCACATCGTCGGGGCATCGGTGCCACGCAAGGAAGGCTGGGACAAAGTCACGGGAGCGGCGCGCTACGTCGACGACATGGTTCTGCCGGGCATGCTTTACGGCGCGACGGTGCGCAGCAACATAGCGCGGGGCAAGATCAGAAAGATTTCATTTGATCCGGGTGTGACTTGGGACGAATTTATTCTGGTAACGGCCAAGGACATCCCCGGAAAGAATTGCATCGCTCTGATCCTGGACGACCAGCCTTGCCTTGCCGCCGACACAGTGAATCACCCCGAAGAGCCGATTCTGCTTCTGGCCCATGCGGACCGTCACCAGCTTCGAAGGGCGGTCGACGCGATTTCCATCGAGTACGAGCCGCTCCCGCCCGTGCACACCATGGAAGAAAGCGAGCAACAATCCACAATCATCTGGGGCACCGACAATACCTTCAAGAGCTATCTGGTTGAAAAGGGTGACGTGGACGCCGTGTGGAAAGAAGCGGCGCACATCGTCGAGGGCGAGTATTTCACCGGCGCGCAGGAGCAGTTGTACATCGAAAACAATGGAATCATCGCGGCGTTCGACCCGAACCATGGAGTCACCGTCTGGGGCTCGCTGCAGTGCCCGTATTACGTTCACAAAGCGTTGATGGCGCTGTGCGGCCTTCCCGAGGACAAAATTCGCGTCGTGCAGATGGAGACCGGAGGCGCGTTCGGAGGAAAGGAAGAGTATCCGTCGATGATCGCGGGTCATGCGGCGCTTCTGGCAATGAAGTCGGGCAGACCGGTGAAAATCGTCTATGACCGCACGGAAGATATGGTGGCGACGACCAAGCGGCATCCTTCGCGAACGCGCCATCGCACGGCCGTGGACAAGCATGGGAAAATTCTCGGAGGCGAAATCGAGTTCACCATCGATGGCGGCGCTTACGCAACATTGTCGTCGGTGGTCCTGTCGCGCGGCACGATTCACGCGGGCGGTCCTTATTATTGGCCAAGTGTGCGCATTCGAACGAAGGCGCTGGCGACGAATACGCCGCCGCATGGCGCCTTTCGCGGATTTGGCGCGCCGCAGAGCCTCTTTGCCATGGAGCGGCACATGGACCTTATCGCCCAGGTCGTGGGAATTTCTCCCGTTGAAATCCGCTGGCGAAATTTCCTGAAGCCAGGTCAGACGACAACCACGCAACAGGTCATCCGTGAAAAAATTAACTTAAATCATTTGCTCGACCGCGCTCTGGAACTGTCTGACTATGCCGCGAAGAAAGCGCGTTTTGCGAACGAAAATAAAGAAGGAATGCGCAGAAAAGGAATGGGGATCGCGGCTTTTTTGCATGGCGCGGGATTCACAGGCTCCGGCGAGCGCTATCTGAATTCTCTGGTCGGCGTGGAAGCCGGCGCCGACGGCAATGTTCGAGTGCTGGTGTCCAGCGCGGAATTTGGCCAAGGAACCAATACCGTACTCTGCCAGATTGCGGCCGAGGCGTTGGGGCTTCCTTATGAGAGCGTCGCAATCGCGCAACCGGATACGACGGTAGTGCCGAACAGCGGCCCGACGGTGGCTTCGCGCACGGCGATGATCGTCGGAAAACTAGTTCAGTCGGCGGCCAAGGGAATCAAGGAGGCGCTTACGAAGACCGGACTTCTTGGTGACGACTGCGCTCCGGAACAATTTCGAGCCGCTTGCAATCAGTACATCGCGGCGCACGGGGCGCTGAAGTCTTATGCGCGGTATGAAGCGCCTGGCGATGTCTTCTGGGACGATGAAAAATATCGCGGCGAGGCCTACGCGGCCTTTGCGTGGGCCGTCTACGTTGCGGAAGTTACCGTGGATCTGACGACTTATGCCGTGACCGTGGACGACTTTGTCGCGCTGCAGGAAGTCGGCAAGGTTCTTCACCCGGTTCTGGCCGAGGGCCAGATCACGGGCGGAGTGGCGCAGGCAATCGGCTTCGCGCTCTATGAAAAAGTGGTCTGGCAGAACGGCCGCATGATCAACAATCAGATGACCAATTACATCATGCCAACTTCGGCGGACCTGCCGCCGATCCGCGTATTTTTTGAGGAGCTTGGCAACGTTCACGGCGCGCATGGCGCCAAGGGCATCGGAGAACTCCCCATGGATGGCCCTGCGCCGGCGATCGTAAACGCCGTGGAAGATGCGACCGGCGTTCGCTTCCGTTCGATTCCGCTGCTGCCGGAAGATTTGTTTGAGGCTCTGGGGCCCGCGCCCATTGAGCAAGATGCTCCTTCTTCGTTGCGAGGGGCAGCATGAATCCTTCGCCAGCGGCGAACACGAAGTGCGAGCTTTCGTTCACGGTCAACGGTGAGGCAAAGAAGGTGCTCGCCCATCCCATGGAACGATTGTTGGACGTGCTGCGTAACGATTTGAAATTGAGTGGAACGAAAGAAGGATGCGGCGAAGGTGAATGCGGTTCGTGCTCCGTTCTGTTGGACGGCATGCTGGTGAATAGTTGTCTCGTTCCCGTTGCGCAAGCGAGCGGCGTGAGCATCGATACCATCGAGGGAATCTCAGTGCATACCTTGATGCGCCCTCTGCAAGAGGCGTTCCTGGAATGTGGCGGCGCGCAGTGCGGCATCTGCACGCCGGGAATGATTCTTGCAGCGGTGCATCTGCTGGAGAAAAAACCGGAGCCCACGCTGGCAGACATACGAGAAGGGCTTGCTGGTAATCTTTGCCGCTGCACGGGTTACATGCAGATTTTCGAAGCAGTGGCGAGGGCCACGCGGCGAAGAGTTGCAAAATGAGAGCCGATCCAGCCGAATACAGATTCGTGTCGCCCGGAAATCTGCAGGCCGTTCTTTTCCTGCTGGCAAGCGAGCCGGCTCAATGGCTGCCGATTGCCGGTGGGACGGACGTGATGGTTTTGTACTCGGCTGGAAAACTGCCCAACCGGAAATTGATCAACATCTGGAATATTCCCGAGCTTCGGCAAATCGAAGCCTTTCCGGATAGTATCCGCATCGGCGCCGCGTGCACCTATACCGCGCTGCGCAAGCATGACATCATTTCGCGGGAATTCCCGTTGCTGGCGACGGCTGCGTCCTGGACCGGCGGAATCGCAAATCAGAATCGCGGAACGCTGGGAGGCAACATCGCGAACGCTTCTCCTGCAGCCGATTCCCTTCCCGCGTTGCTGGTGTACGACGCCGAAGTGACTCTGGTATCGGCGCGCGGCGAGCGTCAAGTGGCTTATCGGAGCTTTCACTCGGGCTACAAGCAGACAGCACTGGCCGCCGACGAATTGATTCGAGATATTTCACTGCCGCGCCGATTCTCAGGGTATTTTTCGCATGCCCGGAAGGTCGGGGCCCGCAACGCACAAGCGATTTCCAAGGTTTGCCTTGCCGCTTTGGGCCAGATCGCGAACGGTACGATTCGGGATGTGCGTCTCGCGCTGGGAAGCGTTGCGCCCGTTCCGCTGCGCTTGAATGAAACGGAGCACGCGCTCACTGGAAAAAAGATCGAGCCATCGTTGATCGATGCGGCAAGAAAAACCGTAGTGAAGGAGATTCGGCCCATCGACGATATTCGCTCTACCGCTCGATATCGGGCTGCCGTGGCCGGCAATCTTGTCGCCGAGTTTCTCGAGAAGCTTGCCGCTGCGGGGGCGAAAGCGTGAGCGAGGTGCTCGCTCGCTGGAATGGCTTGCCGCCGGAGGAAGCTACCCGCGAAATTCTTCCCTGCTGCGGATCGAGAACTTGGGCCGCGAGCATGGCCTCGAAAAGGCCCATCCAAGATGAAGCCTCGCTGGTTGCAACGTCGGATGTTATCTGGCGAAGTCTTGGTGAACCGGACTGGCTCGAAGCGTTCCGGAGTCATCCGCGAATCGGCGAGTCGCACGCGGAAAAAGATGCCCCGGCGCAATCTTCGGCCTGGTCCGCGCAAGAACAACAGAAGGCTGCAGCGGCGGATGAGGCTCTAAAGATGGCGCTGAAGTGGGGCAATCGCGAGTACGAGCAAAAGTTCGGGCGGATTTTTATAGTTTGCGCGACGGGAAAATCGGCGGACGAAATCCTGGAGATTCTGCGGCGGCGGTTGCACAATGATGAGGCAACGGAACTTCAGGAGGTTGTCGAGGAGCAGCGACAAATCATGCGCATCCGACTAAGAAGATGGATCACGGGATGAGCGGAATCTCTACTCACGTTCTTGATACAGCCAGGGGCAAGCCCGCTTCTGGTGTGCCGGTGCGCCTGGAACGTCAGAATTCTTCCCGCAAATGGGTGTTGGTTGCTTCCGCGCAAACCGATCGGGACGGAAGATGCAGCCAATTGTTGCCGGAAGGTGCCACGCTCAAGGCAGGAGCGCATCGCCTGACGTTTGACATCGCGAGCTACTTCGCCGCTTGCGGCGTGGAAGGATTGTATACGGTTGTGGAGATCTCGTTTCAAGTTCGGACCGGTGAATCGCAATTGCACATTCCGCTGCTGCTCAGTCCCAACTGCTACACGACGTACCGAGGAAGCTGAGATGAGTTCTTCGATCCGAGAATGGCTGAATCTCAGCGTGCGGTGGTTTCACGTTTTCGCAGGAATCATGTGGGTCGGGCAAACGTACTACTTCACGTGGCTCGACGGCCAGTTTGGAAAGCTAGAAAAAAAAGCGGCTGCGAACGGGACGGCTTCGGCAGTGTGGATGGTGCACAGCGGAGGCTTTTACACTGTCGAGAAACAAAAGTCGCTGGGCGTGACGCCCGAGCAGGTCCATTGGTTTCGCTGGGAAGCGTTGATGACCTGGGTGGCGGGCGTGGTTCTCCTCGTGCTTGTGTATTACCTGGGGGACGGGCTCATCGATACGGATGTTGCGGACATTTCCAAGACGGCGGGCATTGCAATCGGAGTTGCTGCAATGATTGTCGGCTGGCTGATTTACGATTTTGCCGTGCGGTCGCCGCTCGGAAAGTCGCAGGCCGCGTTTGCGGGATTTGGTCTGGTGATGACGGCGGTGGTGGCCTGGGGATTGATGCGCGTGTTCAGCGGCCGCGCCGCGTACATCCACGTGGGGGCAATCTTCGGCACCATCATGACGGCGAACGTGTGGATGCGCATTCTTCCGGCGCAACGCGGGATGATCGCGGCGGCGGCAGCGGGCGAGAGGTTCGATGCGTCGCTGGGCGCGCAAGCCAAGTTGCGGTCCAAGCACAATACGTTCATGGCCGTGCCGGTCGTCTTTCTGATGTTGAGCAATCACTTTCCGGTCGCGACTTACGGGAACCGGTATGGCTGGGAAATCATGTTGGCTCTCGTGGTTGCGGGATGGGGAGCGGCGAAATTGATTCGCGAGTTCTGAGTTCGGCGAAGTTTGTGTTGTGAGCGCAGGCAGAGTTCAGTGCTGACGACCGGTGGATTTACAAAACTCGCGGAAACGGTGATCGCCCGCTGCCGGAAGTTGGCGTCGTTTTCAGAGGATGCCGGAGGCACGCGCCGCACATTTCTTTCAGCGCCGATGCACGATTGCCACCGGGAAGTTTCTTCCTGGATGAAAGCACTGGACATGACGGTGTCGGTGGATGCGGTTGGAAATTTGCGGGGATTTTATCCGGGAGCGTCGCCGGGAGTTCCGCGGATTTTGGTGGGATCGCATCTGGACACCGTGCCGAATGCCGGCGCGTTCGACGGAATACTGGGAGTGGTGCTGGCGGCCGCGCTGGTGGATTCGCTCGAAGGGTTGCAGCTGCCGTTTGGGGTCGAGGTGGTTGGCTTTTCAGAGGAAGAGGGTGTGCGGTTTGGAGTTCCGTTCATCGGGAGCCGCGCGTTGGTGGGCCGAGTGGATGAGGAACTTCTCGGGCGCAAGGATGAGCGCGGAATTTCCGTTCGGAAGGCGATCCAGGATTTTGGGTTGAATCCGAATGAGATTTCCAAGGCTGCGCTAAGAGACGATGTTTTGGGGTACATCGAATTTCATATCGAGCAGGGGCCGGTGCTGGAAAATTTGGGGCGGCCGCTCGGAGTCGTTGAAGCGATTGTCGGACAAAACAGATTGGAGTTCACATTTTCCGGGCAAGCGAATCACGCGGGCACTACGCCCATGAATTTGCGGCGCGATGCGCTTGCCGCGGCGGCGGAGTGGATTCTTGCCGTGGAGAACCTGGCGCAGCGCACGCCGGGAATCGTGGCCACGGTGGGATTCGTTGAAGCAAAGCCCGGCGCGACAAATGTGATTGCTGAAGAAGCGCGCGCCACGCTCGATATTCGTCACGCTTCGGATCGTGAGCGAACCGAAGCGCTGGATGAGTTGATCCGGCAAGCGCAGTCGGGCGCCGCGCGGCGCGGAGTGACGGTGGAATGGCGAACGCTGCTCGCGCAACATGCCGTGGCGATGGATCCTTTTCTGGAGGAGCAGATCGAGCATGCCATTCAGAAAGCCGGTTGCGAGCCCCATCGCATGGCCAGCGGCGCGGGACATGATGCCATGATCCTCGCGGAAAAAGTTCCCGCAGCGATGATTTTTTTGCGCACGCCCGGGGGCATTAGCCACGATCCGGCGGAATCGGTGCATCTGGACGACGTCGCGAGAGCGCTCGAATGCGGACAGCATTTGCTGACGCAGCTTGCGGCATCGCAGGAGTTTTTGGGAAGGACGTGCCGTGCATAGTCTCGGTCAAACGCGCAGCTCTCATCAACCCAATCATCTTCTCCTCACTCCCGATACTTTTGTGCGCACCGCTCTGCCCGGGATGAAAAATGCTTCCGCGATCGTTCACGTCGGTCCCGCGCTTGGCGCAGCGTTCACGGAATATACAGCCGAGATGGAACCGAAAGGCGAATTGGGAAATACGCCCGCGCAACGTTTCCTTTATGTGACGGAAGGCGCCGTGACGCTCGAGACCAAAGAAAAGCGGCACGAGCTGAGCGCGCGCGGCTATGCTTATCTGCCCGAAGGTTTTTCTCACCGCGTCGCCGCCAAGAAAAAAAGCTGTGTTGCCGTCATTGAAAAGCACTACGAGCGGCTAGAGAAAACCGAGCCGCCTCGCCTGTTGGTCTCCAACGAAGATGCCGTTTCTTCGCACGCGCTGGATGGCGATTCCGATTTGCAGGTCAAATGCCTGCTGCCCGACGAGCCGCAATTTGATTTTGCGGTGAACACCATGGTGTATCAGCCCGGCGCCTCGCTCAGCATGGTGGAAATGCACGTGATGGAGCACGGACTCATCATGCTGGAAGGAAGCGGCATCTACCGGCTTGGCGAATCGTGGTATCCGGTGACGGCGGGGGATTTCATCTGGATGGGGCCGTGGTGCCCGCAATGGTTCGGCGCCATCGGCAAGGTGCCCGCCAAGTATCTCATTTACAAAAATTGGAACCGGGATCCTCTCGGCGACGCGAAAAAATGAAATTGGAAATCGATCAGCAGCGGCTGAATTCAGAAATAGAAACGCTGGCCGCCATTTCCGACGCGGAGCCTCCCGCAGTCACGAGAATTGTTTTTACGCCGACGGATTTGAAAGCGCGGGATTGGGTGATTTCGCTTTGCAAAGAAGCAGGACTCGCCGTCCGCCAAGATGCCATTGGAAATATTTTTGCACGCTGGAATGGGGCTGATCCTGCGGCGCCTGCTGTTGGAACTGGCTCGCACATTGATGCGATTCCCAATGCCGGCAAATACGATGGCGTCGTTGGAGTTCTCGGCGGACTCGAAGCAATTCGCGCGTTGCAGCGGGTCGGATTCCGGCCCAAGAACTCGATTGAACTTCTCATATTCGCCACGGAAGAACCGACGCGATTCGGCATCGGCTGCCTGGGAAGCCGTTTGCTCTCGGGAACACTTTCCGCGGAAGCGGCTGCGAAATTGAAGGATCGCGACGGCGAATCGGCGGATGAAGTTCGCAGAAAAGCCGGGTTCAACGGAAACCTTCAGGATGTGAAACTGACGAAAGGTTATTACAAAGCGTTCCTTGAGTTGCACATCGAGCAGGGTCCGCTGCTCGAACGCGCGCGCACTTCGCTCGGAATTGTGAAGAGCATCGCGGCGCCGGCGAGTCTTCGGATTTCTATTGAAGGTGCGGGAGGGCACGCTGGCGGAGTGCTGATGCCGGACCGCAAGGATGCACTTTGCGCGGCCGCGGAGTTGATCCTGGCAATCGAAAATGCGGCGCGTTCGAGCGGAGCAGCCGATACCGTTGCCACGGTCGGCGTTTGCGACGTTTTTCCAGGTGCGGTGAACAGCATTCCGAGCCGCGTGGGGATTACGCTCGACATCCGCGATACGGACCTGGCGCGGCGCGATGGCGTGATGCAGACGATTGAGAGTGCACTGCAAGACATTTCCGCGAAGCGCAAAGTTCCGATTCAATCTGAGGTGCTCAATGCGGATGCGCCGGCGGATTGCGCTCCGGAGGTGCGTGGGGCGCTCGCGGATTCCTGCCGCGAGCATGGATTTCCTTTTCTTGAGATGG
>DATNLB010000624.1:0-26417 GCA_035603095.1 Candidatus Acidiferrales bacterium | reverse complement strand
GCGTGGCGCAAGAACGATTCCTCAGCGGGCATCCAAGTCCTTGTCCTTGATCGGCAGATCCCAGTGAGCTTCCAGGATTTCGAAGCGGCGTTGTTCTTCCTTCTTGAACGTCTCCTGATCGGGATAGAGCTGCTTGAGCAGGGCCGCGCTATCAAAATTGTCGTTGGCAATCGCCGCGTTCTTGAAGACGATGGTTACCCGGTAATCCCAACGGCCGTCTTCCGTGGTGTGATAGCGCGGAACGGCCATGCTGACCTTTAGCATGCGGCCGAGATCGATCTCTTTTTTCAGAACCGGGTAATGGTTCTTTTTGAAGAGCGCCAGGAATTCTTCAGCGTGCCCCCACTTCGCCTTGTAGTAGTACTCAATCACGTAGGGTTGATCTTTTCCTTCGGCGGCCGTACCGCCCTGCCTCGCTGCAGCTCCGATGGTTGACGACCAAAGAAGCGCTGCCAGCGCAAGCACAGCCATCGCGAGCCCCCGCCTTGCCTTTGAGATTGGGAATTGCATTTGTTCTCTCCTCCCCGCGCCATTGAGAGTACAGGCCGGGGCCACGCCATTTAAACCAAAAACCGATTCGAACGCCAGTTGGAATCTGGGTGGCTCGTTTCAAATTCGACGTCCTGCTATGCTTTCTGCAGGGAGGCCGCATGCAGACTGGATCGGTGAAGTGGATTGGCGAACAGAAATTCGTGGCGACGAGCCCGTCCGGACACGCGATGACCGTCGATTCCGACCGTGAGTCGAACAAGGCGCCCGGCCCAATGGAGCTGGTGCTGCTGGCGCTAGGGGCCTGCACCGCCACCGACATTGTAATCATCCTGGAAAAAAAGCGCCAGAAACTCGAATCGCTGGAAGTGATTTGCTCGGGGGAACGTGCGGCAGAGCCGCCTACGGTCTGGATCAAGCTGGAAATACTTTATCGTCTTCATGGACAGCTCGACGACGCGGCCGTAAAGCACGCCATCCAGCTCAGCGAGGACAAATATTGCTCCGTTGCCGCCATGCTGCGGAAAACTGCCACGCTTTCGTGGCGCTATGAAATTCTCCCGCCGGCCTCCTGGCTGCCAGGCTAGGCTATCTTAAGTGTTTCGACGCCGTCGTATAGTAAGGTCATATCAAGACATCCTAGATGGACCCTGAGCGCTGCTCTTCGTCAAATTGAGTTATCTCCTGCGTTTCTGATGCGAACCGGACGGTGCCTTGTATCCCCACGGCGCTATCGCATAAAATTCAGGTTCTTTTAGTCAGGGAAATAATTAGCAAGGAGAGTCATGTCCCACCGCCTCGCGGCAAAAATCACGGGTGTAGCCGGGTACGTTCCTCCCAAGGTGATGACCAACGCGGATCTGGAGAAAATCGTCGAGACCAACGACGAATGGATCGTGACGCGTACCGGCATCCGGGAACGCCACGTCGTGGAGAAAGGCACAGCCACCTCGCACATGGCGACGGAAGCCGCAAGGGCGGTGCTGGGGCAAACGAAGACGGATCCCGCGGAGATTGACCTGATCGTGCTCGCCAGCGTTACACCGGACATGTTTTTTCCCGCCACCGCCTGCCTGGTGCAGGAACGCATAGGCGCGAAGAAGGCGTGGGGCTTTGACCTGTCCGCCGCGTGCTCCGGCTTTGCCTACGCGCTGACCGTGGGCGCGCAGTTCGTCGGCGCTGGCACCCACAAGAAAGTGCTGGCAATCGGAAGCGATACCATGACTTCCGTTCTGGACTATAAGGATCGCGCGACGTGCGTGCTGTTCGGAGATGGCGCGGGAGCTGCGCTGATTGAGGCTGCGGGTTCGAACGAAGGGATCCTCGATTTCGAGCACGATGTGGATGGCTCAGGGGGAGCATTTCTCTATATGCCGGGCGGGGGTTCGCTCCATCCCTCGAGCCAGGAAACGGTCGAGAAGCGTCTGCATTATGTCCACCAGGAAGGGTCGCAGGTTTTCAAATACGCAGTGCGGCGGATGACGGAAATGGCGACGCATCTACTTGCAAGGAATGGTTTTACAAAGGACGACCTGCAACTGCTGGTGCCGCACCAGGCAAATCTGCGCATCATTCGGGCGACGCAGGAGCGGCTGGGCGTCGACGATTCCAAGGTGATGGTGAATATCGATCGGTATGGGAACACCACGGCCGCGACGATTCCGCTGGGGCTACGCGATGCTGTGGAACAGCGGCGCCTGCACAAGGGCGACCTGGTGCTGATCGTCACCGTGGGCGCGGGGTACACAACCGGAGGCGTGCTGCTGCGCTGGGCGTACTAGAGACTATTAAGAGGCTTGGCGGCGAGAGAATCAGCAGGAGCCAAGTGAGGCTACGAGGTCGAGATTGGCCTGAAGACGGCGGTCGACCTGAACCGCGGCGTAACGGGCGCACACGATGCGCTCGCGCTCGCTCCAGGCGGAGAAACTGGGAATCTTCTTGGCAAGGAAGGCATCGAGGCCTTCGATAGACCGGTAATAGATTCGTACCAAACCCAAACCGCTGCGATTTGGAGAGAGATCAGGCGTCAAATTATGCAAGCCAGCCAAAGTCTGGAAATCCTGAGGCGTAAGGCGGCCGTTCTCTACCTGGGCAGCAAGCAGCACCCGGTCAGAAACGGGTTGGGCGGCAACGCCTGCCAAAACCGCACGCCAATAGTAAAGGGCGAACTGAGACAGGGCGACGATGGAGATCGCGAGTAGCATGGCGCTAAACATTCCTCAACCTCTAAAGGGATTCTGACCGTCAGGAAAATAGCTATCAATAGCCCCGAAGTACCAGTGGGCTGGGACCTCGGATGTAAACCATGAGAATGATTTGGCTTACGCGTGGAAGGA
Source organism: Candidatus Acidiferrales bacterium (assembly GCA_035603095.1). Classification (GTDB taxonomy): domain Bacteria; phylum Acidobacteriota; class Terriglobia; order Acidiferrales; family UBA7541; genus Acidiferrum. The sequence continues at coordinate 23,592 of DATNLB010000624.1, read as the reverse complement.
GACATGGGGGAAGGCTTGCCTCGGAGGCCGCCCGTCACCTATCCTCCCTGTACACAAGGGTTTACAAAGGGTTACAGAGGAGAGCGGTCATGCGAACGATTCGTCCTTGCGTATGGATGGCAGTGGCACTGGCAACGGGTGTGTTCCTCTTCGCGCAGAGATCGGCGCTCCCCAAACCCGCCGATGAGCGCAGGGCTGACCGGGAGGCCATCAGCGCCGTCCTTGGCGCGCAACAGGCCGCGTGGAACCGCGGCGATGTGGACGTGTTCCTGGTGGGATATTGGCATTCGCCGGAACTGACGTTTTCTGGAAGCAGTGGGGTGACGCGCGGCTGGGATGGCGTGCTGGCGCGATACAAGAAGAACTATCCCGACAGGGGCGCGATGGGACAGCTGGATTTTTCGGAGCTGGAGTTTCGCTTTTTGGGGGCGGACGCAGCGCTCGTTCTGGGGCGGTGGCACTTGAAACGGGACAAAGATGATCTCGGCGGAGTGTTCACATTGGTGTGGCAACGCTTTCCAGATGGATGGAAGATCATTCACGACCACACGAGCGTGGTGGCTCCTGCGAAGCAAAATCCTTAGCTGAACTGGACCGCTCATGGAGGAAGGATATTTCAAACGGCGGCTGGTCAGGCCGATTCTTGACCTGCTGCGGCAAGGAGTGACACCCGAGAAAATCGCTCTGAGCGTGGCACTCGGCGCGGCCTTGGGTGTTTTTCCGGCGCTGGGATGGTCCACGACCCTGTGCGCGATTGCCGCGATTGTCCTGCGGTTGAATCTGCCGGCCATTCAACTCGTGAATTATTTTGTCTATCCGGCGCAGATCGCCCTCTTGGTGCCGTTTTTCCGGTGGGGCGAGAAACTCTTTCGCGCGCCTCATTTTCCGATTTCTGTGCCGCAGATCTACGCCTTGTTTCACGCCGGCGCTTGGATTGCGATCAAGCTGCTCTGGACAACGATTTGGCACGCCATCGTTGTGTGGGGCATGCTCGCACCCGTCTTTGTTGGATTGGTTTACGTGATCCTGATGCCATTACTGCGCAGTGCGCTGCGCCACGGCGCGGTTCCTACCGCCGGACCCACTTGAATCTTACGAAAAAGAAGCTTTGCGTTTTCCCGCCAGTGGGCGATTTCAATTCTTGCAATTGCGAGGGGACAGATCCAATTCCGGAAAGCTATATTCAGTTATCGGAATTAACCTTTTGAGGCACACGCCGTGCGCCCAAATTTCTTGGTCGAAAGTAGGCCTTTGCTTCCAACCAGGAACTCCGCGGTTGATAAAAACCGAACAACAAGGCTCCGACTCTGGATGAATCGACTTCTTGCAAACACAACAGGAAAAGACTTGTCGTCTTTTTTTGGACCCATGTATTTTCTTCGTTTTTCGTTTCATAAGATTCTGCATTAAAGGATTTCGAGGATTTCTTCGTAGCGCTTGAAAGGCGGAATGAGATACGCGCCGGCGAGTTCAGTGCGGGCCCAGGCGAGCATTTTGCGGGCAACTTCGAAGCCGCGGTCGCGCGCGGCGGTCCCCGCGGTTTCCATGGACTTCAGAAGGGCTTCGGGAATGACGATACCAGGGACCTCGTTGTTCAAGCGAAGCGCCTGCTTGTAGCTATTGAGCGGCCAGATGCCGATCAACACCGGGATCGCCGGCTTGCCGCCAAGCTTCTTCAGGAAAGCATGCCAGTGTTCGGGGTCGAAGAGCGGCTGAGTCATCGCGAAATGCGCGCCGGCTTCGACCTTGGCGTGGAAGCGCTCGATTTCGTTGTCGAGATCGTCGGCGACGGGATTCACGGCGACGCCGATGGTAAAATTCGTGGCGCCGCCGAGAGTTTTTCCTGCCCAGTCGGTGCCCTGATTCAGCCGATGCAGAACTTTGACGAGGCCGACGGAGTCGACTTCGTAGACGCCGCTGGTTTCCGGGTAGTCGCCGACAGACGGAGGATCGCCGGTGATGGCGAGAACATTGCGGACGCTGCCGACGGTCCACGCGCCGAGCAGCGCGGCCTGCAGGCCGATGATGTTCTGGTCGCGCGTCGTGAGGTGCGGAACGGTTTCAATGCCTCGAGCCTCGAGGGCGCTCGCGACGATCAGCGCGTCCATGCCCACGCGCGCCATGGCCCCGCTGTTGATGTCAATGGCGTCGACCTTGCGTGAAGCCATAACCTTGTCGACCTGCTCGAAGATGCGGTCGAGAGAAAGCCCCTTGGGCGGATCGATTTCCACGCAGACGGTGAATTCTTTTTTCTGGAGTTTTTTCCAGAAATTGCTTTCGGGAATGCGAAGCGTGACTGGCGCGGGCTTTGAAATGACTTCGGCAGCATGTCCGGCCGCGTGCGATTTCGCGGGGCGGAGCGACTTGACGGCTTCAGCCATGGCGCGGATGTGCGCCGGCGTTGTGCCACAGCAGCCGCCGAGAAGGCGCACGCCGAGCGCCGCCGCTTCGCGCGCGAAGAGCGCGAAATATTCCGGAGAGGATTTCGGATAGACGATGCGGTCGCCCTCGCGTTTGGGGAAGCCGGCGTTGGGCATGCCGCTGACACGAAGATCGTCCACGGCGGCAAGCTCCTGCAGAATCGGCAGAAGCGCTTGCGGACCCAGCGTGCAATTCGCGCCGATCACTTGAACGTTCTTGTTTTTCAACTGCGCCGCGGCATCCGCGGGGCGGACATCGCCGTAGGTCGTGCCTTCTTCCGCGTAGGTAAGCTGCGCCACGATTGGCAATCCGGAAAACGAGCGAATCGCGTCGATGGCGAGGAGCAGTTCTTCGATATAAGAAAACGTTTCAAGGATGTAGAAGTCCACGCCGCGCTCTTCGAGAGCGAGAGCTTGCTCGTGAAAAATGTCCAGAATCTCTTCCGGAGCCGGATGGCGCGATTGCACGCCGATACCCAGCGGGCCGATGGAACCGGCGATGAGGACTTCGCGAGCGGCCGATTCGCGCGCTTCGCGGGCGATTTTGACGCCGCGGCTGTTGAGGCGCTGGACTTCTTCCCCAAGGCCGAGAGGCTCGAGTTTGAAGCGATTCGCGCCGAAGGTGTTGGTTTCGATGATCTGCGCGCCCGCTTCGATGTAAGCCTGGTGGACGCGGAATACCGCTTCCGGCTCGCTAGAATTCACTTCATCGAAGCAGCGCTGCGCTCCCACGGCGTCGTGGAGCATCGAGCCCATCGCGCCATCGGCGATAAGGATGGAGTCTTTCAGCCGCTCGTTGAAATCATGAATCTTCACTCTTCGTGTTTCCTGTCTGCTGAAAATTTTGCGCGGGAAATGCGCTCAGCGTTTTTGTTCCATGAGGCTGGCGACGGTGCTCATCAAATCGTACTTGGTGAGGATTTCGAAGTGTCCGTTGCCCATCTCGACAAAAACCGCGGGATTCTCATGACTGAGGATGTGAGTGACGCGCTCGACGGGCGCGGTTCGGGGCACCTGCGGCAGAGGCTTGCTCATCACTTCGCGAACGACGAGCTTGCGAAGATCCTTGCCCTGCAACGCGAGGTTGAGTATCTGGTCTTCGTAGATCGTGCCGATCGGAACATTTTCCTCAAATACAGGAATCTGCGAAATGTCCTGTTCTTGCATGGTCTTCAGGGCGTGGAAAACAGTCTGGTAAGGCCGCGCGATGACGAGTTCGCGCACCTTGCCGGCGGCGTGCTTGGCGCTGATGACTTCCGCAGCGGTGATGGCGGTAGCCGCGTCAACGTAGCCGCGCTCGTGCATCCACAGGTCGTTATAAACCTTGCTGAGGTAGCGTGTGCCGGTGTCCGGCAGCAGCGCGACGATGAAATCATTCGGTCCCAGATCCTTGGCGAGGCGCAACGTCCCGGAAATGCAGCCGCCGCCGGAGCCGCCGGTGAAGAGGCCTTCCAGCTTCGCCAGGCGGCGCGCCACGACGAAACATTCTTCGTCGTTCACCTGAAGGACGTCGTCCAGGATTTTCAAATTCATGGTGGTCGGGAAGAAATCCTCGCCGATACCTTCCACAACATACGTTTTGGCCTTGATGGTTTGCCCGGTCTTGACGAAATCGTAGTAGAGCGAGCCGAAGGGATCCACCCCGACAATTTTGACGCTGGAATTTTTTTCCTTCAGGTATTTTCCTACGCCGCTGACGGTGCCGCCCGTGCCTATGCCGCAAACGAAATGCGTGATCTTGCCTTCGCTGTCTTCCCAGATCTCGGGACCCGTGGTGCGGTAGTGAGCTTCCGGATTGCTGGGATTGTCGTACTGATTCGGGTAGTAAGAATTGGGAATCTCGCGGGCGAGTTTTTTCGCCACTGAATAGTAGCTGCGCGGATCTTCCGGCTCAACGGCCGTGGGGCAGACGATGACCTCGGCGCCGAGGGCTTTCAGGAGATCGACTTTTTCCTTGGATTGCTTGTCGGTGGTCGTGAAGACGCACTTGTATCCGCGAACCGCCGCGACGAGCGCCAGGCCCATGCCGGTATTGCCCGAAGTGCCTTCAATGATCGTGCCCCCGGGCTTCAAAAGGCCCTTTTTCTCGGCTTCGTCGATCATACTGATGCCGATGCGATCTTTCACGGAGCCGCCGGGATTGGTGAATTCCGCCTTGACATAGATTTGCGGCTTCAGGCCCTGATTGATGCGGTTCAGGCGCACCAGCGGTGTGTGACCAACCGCTTCCAGGATGTTATTGCACTTCATCAGTCGTCTCTGTTTCTCCGCCGATTTGCAATTAGTTTAGCATCATCCCAAGGAGTTCCCCTACTTGGCGGGTGCCAGACATTATTCTTACGTCCAAGCAAGAAGAGAGTAGATTATTCTTTCTATGATTTCGAAGAAGGGGAGACCAAGATGACGCGTCAGAATATTTCGAGCGGTGCGCCGTGGGAACCGATCGTGGGCTACTCGCGGGCGGTAAGAATAGGCAATGCCATCACCGTGTCGGGAACTACGGCGACGGGGCCGGACGGAAAGATCGTCGGCGCGGGCGATTTGCGCGCGCAAACGGTGCAAACGATCAAGAACATCGAGGCGGCACTGGTCAAAGCAGGCGCGAGCCTCAAAGACGTTGTGCGGACGCGAATTTATGTGACCAACATCGCCGAATGGGAAAAGGTTGGCCGGGCGCACGGTGAGTTTTTCGGGGAGATCCGGCCGGCGACGAGCATGGTGGAAGTGAGCAAGTTGATCGCGCCGGAAATGCTGGTGGAGATCGAGGCGGACGCGGTGGTGGAATGAGGCCAATGAGGTTAATGAGGCAAAGGAAGTAAAAGAGACAGACAAGGAGCGGCCACGTCTTGAAAGCGCGTTAGCAATCGGACGGAGAATTTTCATGGCGTCAGAGTTATACGATTCGTTTATCGCGGATTACTACGACGAGTCGCCCGTCGTGAACGGGCGGCTGCAGGACGTGGCTTTCTATCGCGACGCCGTGCGTGAGTTCGGCGATCCCGTACTGGAGCTGGGTTGCGGCACGGGGCGCATCACGATAGCACTGTCGGAGGCGGGAAAGCGGATCACCGGACTTGATCTCTCCGAGCGCATGCTGGAGCGCGCCGTGAAAAAACGCGCGGCGCTCCGCGTGGAGGCGCGCGAACGCCTTCACCTCATACAGGGGGACATGGCACGGTTCGATCTCGGCGAAAAATTCCGGCTGGTCATTATTCCCTTCCGGCCATTTCAGCACCTGCTGGAAGTGCGGCAGCAGGTGGATTGTCTGGACTGCGTGCGCAAACATCTCGCGCCGGGCGGGCGGCTGATCCTGGATGTGTTCCAGACGGATGCCGAGCGCATGCACGATCCCGTGCACATGCGCGAGATGCTGGTGACGGAATACAAAACCGTAGACGGCCGGCAGGTGCGGATCTCCGAGCGCGTGGTCGCGTTCCATCGCGCGGAGCAACGCAACGACGTGGAGATGATTTTTTCCATCAGGCATCCGGACGGGCGTCAGGAGAGGCTCGTGTTCGCTTGGACGCTGCGGTATTTCTTCCGCTACGAGATCGAACATCTCCTCGCGCGATGCGGGTTTCGCGTTTCGGCGCAGTATGGGAATTTTGACCGGACGCCGATCCGGGATGATTCGCCGGAGATGATCTTTGTTGCTGAGGCGCGCTAGACGGTAGGTAGGCTATCCCCCGGTTTTTTGTAAGTATTGTATACCACATCCGCTCTGATCGACCGGGGGTAGCCTCTCTGAATGGGCCGACGGATTACCAGCGGGCGCGGATGCGGTACTTCAGCACCGAGGTGCCGTCCTTGGCGACCGGCACGATGAATTGCGCCGCGAACGCCGCCGTCTTCTTGTACTTGTAGGTAGAAGTAACCATTTCCCAATCGCCGCCGATGGGTTCGTTCACCTGGACAGTGACGGCGGAGTCCTTGTGGTTGCGCAGGGTGACTTCAAATTCCATTTCCCAGGTGTGTGTGTCGATGCGCTTGTAGTCGGTCTGCTTGTGCTCGGCGACGACGTCGAAAGCGTTGCCGATGTGGATGTTGACATCTTCGTCCTTGGGGGTGTGGTCGATGCGGTCTTCACCGGCGAAAAGAATGCCGCCCTTTGAGTCCTTCTGATAAACACGGACGTTGCCGGAGGGAAGCGGGATGCCCAAGCCGTTCTTCTCTTCGTTTCTAAATTTGTAATAGACCATGACGGGATCTTTCAGGGGCGCGCCGGGAGTCTGCTGGTTGTGGTAGTAGTAGTTTTGTCCGTTGACCATGAGAATTTTTTCGACGGGAACGCCGGACCCCTGGAGAAGGCTGATCTGCTTGGTCTCCTTGTCCTCGACTGAAGTCTTACGGCCGAGGGAATAGAGATGATATTCGCTGAAACTTTCTTGCTGGAACTGCTGAGCGGCTTTAGCCATGGGCACAGCCGCGTTTGTGTCCATCCTTGTCCTGAGGCCGCCCTCCGCTACGCGGTTTAGTTCACCGGCGACGAGCTGGAGCCGCGCATTGTGAAACGCGGTGCCGCTGTTGTTGACGACGGTGACCCAGCCATCCAGGTCCGCATTCTTGTCGTCGCGAGCGACAGTAAGAACGTAATCGGCATTCCAGGACAAATTGCCCGCGAGATAGGACGCTTCGATCTGCTGTTTTCTTGCGCCGGAGTTTTCGAGAGACATTAAGAGCGTCGGACGGTCGTAAAGATTCGCGGGGACTTCGGGGAAGCGATAGCTCTCGGCAAACATTCCGGTCACGATGTCGTTGCCGATCTTCCAGACGGGGCCGTTGTTATCGGAAAGCAGGGTCGCTTTGATCTCTTCGCGTTTCGTCGAATTGTTCTCTTGATACGAGCGCACCAGCGTGACTTCCTTGCCGACGTACTTGTGCAGGAGTTTTGCGGGCTCGAGGAGGTCGTATTCGTAGTTCTGTTCGATGACACCGAGTTTTTCCGGATCGTTCAGGGAACGGAAATGAACCGTCGCGGGATTGACGGTGGCGGCGATGTCCATGAATTTCAGGCGAAACGTGCCGCTGGGGAGGGTGAGCTGGCGAACGTCGCGCACCAGCGCGATGTTGGAGTTGTACACGGTGACGTTCAGATCGGTCTGATCGCTCAGGCTTGTGGATTGATCGCCGGTGGTGGGGCGGGCGGCCTCTTTCTCTTGTGAGGCGTAGACCTTGTTGGCGCGGGCGGCAGGATAAATCATTGTGGCGCCGGCGGCGATGATCACAACGGCAGGGATCATCCACAACGCTCGAATTTTAACTTTACTCGCGGGGATCTTCATCAATTTCACCTCAATCTGGATTTGCCTTCTCTCTTAGAACGATGCGCGAGGAATTTCTTGCAGCGGATGGTTCGGGCTGGGGCCCTCCGCATCATGGATTCGGGACGGGCTTCCAGGTCAGACCACCATCGCTGGTCTCGAAATTCTTGGTATTACGGGCGTTCCAAATCGTGGCGTGCCGCTCATCGGTGGCGCGAATCCCGCCAAGATCCTCCGACAGCGGAGAAGAAATCAACGTCCAATGCGCGCCGCCATCGGTGGTCAGAAGAATGGCTCCGACGCGGCCCACGATCCAGCAAACTTTGTCCGAGGGCGCGGAACCGGTCAGCAAATCGGCGAGCACGCCGCTGTTCTGGCGGGACCAGGAGGATCCGCCATCCTTGGAAAGCTCGATGAAACCGCTCCGGCCGGCGCGCCAAATGACGCTTGAGCCCGGGGGTGAGATCAAACGCGGATTGGAAATCTCCCGTGCGACTTCCAAGGAAGCGGAGCTGTTATAGGCAGGTGCAACGCCGCCAACTGCTGATGGCTGTGAAGGAGGAGCAGCGGGTGCGGCAGATGCAGCCTTCATTTTCTTCGCCTCCATCTGGCTGAGCGGAGCGGGACCCGGTACCTTGGGAGAGTTGATATTTAATTGATTCTGAGATTGAACATTCGCGGCTTGTGTTTGTAATTGCGCTTCGGCATTTTCTTGTATTGCGCCTGTCGCGGTCTTGGCGTCGCGATCCAACTGTTCTTGGGCACGAAGCAAATCAACAGAGGCGCGGCGCTCTGTGTCTTTTCGCAAAGAGCTCTCTTTGTCGGCCAGCGGTTGCGAAGGCGAAACCTGCGCCAGGTATTCCTGCTTTCCACCCGATTTCACGGCACCCGACGCGCCGCGTGTGTTCGCACTGGCAGATTCATCGGCTGCGGTTTGAGGCTTCTTGAGGGCGGCCTTCGCCGATGGAGAGACGTCTGGCATCGCTGTCGAAACCGACGGAGGGGGTGGAGGGGGCGCCTGGTTCGTCGCCACCTGGACTGCCTTCAAGTTTGGAAGAGCTAGCGGCTGGTTTTCGTGCAGTGCGATCCAAACAAGTAAGCCGGCGGCGATTGCCCCCGCAGGAGCGAGCCACTGCCAGCGCGCACCTCTCAAAAGAAGAGCCCGGCGCGACTTCTTGGGTGGCGCCGCTCCGGCCGCAGGCTGGCTTTGGCCGGGTGCAGGCGCCGCAGGGAAGGCTTCGACGTTCCGAGCAACGATCGCTTCCTCGGATCCCTTCGCAACAACTTCCTCCCGCTCGGCGGCTGGCAATGAAATCTCGTCCGTGGCTTCGAGTTGCGCGAGAATATTCTGGCAATTAGCGCAGCCCACGATATGTTCTTTGCAGGAATTCAATTCTTCCGGAAGCAAAGACCGCTCGTGATAAGCCGCCAGTGTTTCCGAGTCCGGACAAGAGCCTGCCTGCGAAGCGGGGACTGCGGGCAATCCCGTAGCTTCACGCGCAGGCGCCGCGGAACGCAGATGGCGCGCAAGCGCTTTGTCAAATCTCCGATCGCGTTCGTCAGGCGCCATAGGCTTCTCCATCCTTAGAACGAAAGTCCACAGCTTTCTTGCACCGCGCGGTCAAGGCGTCCGCTTTCCGGCTGCCGGGCCCGGCGATTTTGAACGCGGCAGCAATTTTTCCAAATCGATGGGGTTGTCCTCCGAGCAGTATTCGAAACAGAGGGCGATTTCCGCATCGCTAAGTCCGGGCTGAACCGCGGAACCGTTCGCCGACCCGACACCGTGGCGAAGAATATCCTCAACCGCATGCCGCAAATCGCGCCGCGTGCGGTCCAGATGACGCGAGACGCTGGATTCATGCTCCCCGAGCAAGCGTCCGATCTCCGCGAGCGTTTTTTCCTCGGCGTAATAGAGGCGGAGCCTCTCCTTTTCCTGCGGTTCGAGGTGTTCGAGCGCCGTCTGCAATGCCCGGGTGAATGAAGCGACGTAGCGCTCGCGATGCGGATCGCTGGGCTGCATCTGCGGTCCGAGCAGCGTCCTCGGCAGTCCTTCGCCAGTTTCGTCTTCGCCGAGCTCCTCGAAGCGCCGGCCCGAGCGGATGGAATCAACGTGCCGTTGCGCAAGAACGGCGCGGAGCCAGGTCTTCAGCGAACTGCGCCCATGGAAGTAACGAAAGAGCGAACGTTTCGCGCCTTTGCCGCCGGCCAAACCGTACAACTCGGAAAAAAGAGAATCCGCGAGATCGCAAGCTTCCGCGGAACCCGCGTTGCAGCGAAGAATCGCGGCCGCCGCCGCGCGAAGGTAAGCGCGGTACTTAGTGAAAAAATGCTCCCAAGCCGCCTCACCTCCTGCGGCGCAGGCGGTGGCTAGAGCCAGATCTTCAAGATGCAGCGCGCCGAGATATTCTTCGAGTTTAGGAGGAGTGAGAGCTCCACTCGCCAAGCGCTTCGATGCGCTGCGTTCCAGCGCAACCGCGAAGTCTGCGCGAGAGAGCTCCCAGCGTGCCGCATTGGCCTGCGCGTACAGCCACTCGACCAAGGCGGCGCGGTCCTCAAGCGGCTTCACGGGGTCCACGGTATTCGCGTCAGCAGACCGGCTTTCTGGATCTTTGGCCATGTCTATTTCAGGTGTTCACTGTATCCCAAAAAACTCAGCCCCAGCGTATAATGCTGCGCTTGCTGCACTTAAGGATAAGCCCGCGGAAGGAAACTCGCGTGCAAAACGTGCAAAAGAGGACGCAACCCAACGCGAGTTTAGGGTATCCTATTTGAGTGTTGCGCGCCCCCCCGCAACGAAAACTGCCTCGCCGGGTTAGAAGTGGGTGCGCTACGATGCGCTCGCGGGAGCATTAGCGACTTCGCGACGCTAGTACGAAAGTCCTATTCGGGCTCCCCTGGCCTCGTCAGTACTCTGGTACTGGTAGAGCACTTCCTATTTTGCTGGCGGACTTGGGAGCACTAGGGATTCCTAGATAGCCCTTGTACCGCGGCCGGAATTTCACGAGGCGGCTCGCGGATGACAACCATGATTGCAGATCCACCACGCAAGACCACGATGGGCGTCGGGTTCGAGGCCAACCGCCGCCGTTCAGGCGAACCCCTGGCGTGGAAGGCAGCCATCGGCACCAAACCGATTGAAGCACGACTTGCCCTGCTCCCTGATTCCAAGCCACGCTGGGACCGCATTGGCCTGAGCGCCGCCGGACAATTTGCGATTCTCGGCTTCTTGCTCATGCTTCCTCTGCTCTTCCCAGAGCGGATGCAAACGGCATTACATTTACGCGTTACGGAGCTGATGCAGCCGGTTACGGAAATCCCGGTTGCGCCACCGCCGCCAGAGCCTCCACCGCCGCCAAAGGTGAAAGCCAAAGTTGCGCCAAAGCCGGTAGAGCCTGAACCGGTGAAGCTGAACCCCAAACAGACGCACGTTTTTCTCGCGGCAAAAGTCGCGCCACCCAAAGTAAAAACGTTGGATGCGAAACCCGTGGAACTCAATCCGGTTTTCGAGCAGGTGAAAATCGATACGCCAACGACCCAGCCGAAGCGGCCGAAAGAAGATGTGAAGGTCGGGAATCTTGGAACAGGCAGCGCGGCTCCTGCGACGGTAGTGGCTCCGGTGAACAAAGTGCAAACCGGCGGCTTCGGCGATCCCAACGGAATCGCTGGCAAGGGTGATCCGAACAAAGCCACGAACGTCAATCGTCTAGGTTCGCCCGCTTTGCCGGGTGGGCCCGGATACGGCAACGGCACTGGTGGTGATAAAGGAATCCGCGGCGCGGTGGCGAGCACCGGGTTCGGTAACGGCACGGCGAATCCTCCGCCAAGCGCCAAGCGCGGCGCGCTGCAGTCCTCCGGCTTCGCGGATCAGACCGTCGCGGAGGCGCCGAAGAAGAAAGCGCTGACCGAAAGCGCCACGACGGCTGTCGACATCCTGGAGAAGCCTCGTCCGGAGTACACCGCGGAAGGGCGCAGCTTGAAAATAGAAGGTGACGTGGTTCTCGATATGATATTCCTGTCGAACGGCAGCATCCAGGTGAACCGAGTGGTAAGTGGTTTGGGCCACGGTCTCGATGAAGCAGCGACTCGCGCCGCGCAGCAGATCAAGTTCAAGCCGGCGAGACGCGAAGGCCAGCCGGTGGATTTCCCGGCTCGCGTACGAATTGAATTCCGTTTGGCTTACTGAGGAGAGAGAAAATGCGTAAGGTAGCAACAACTATTTTCGTTCTGATCTTGAGCGGTGTGGGGACCATGGCCGCCACGGACGCGCCTAAGCCGGTCGATAAGCCGCGGACCATGGAAGAAGTCATCGACCGCGTGATCACCAACGAAAACCGGGCCAACCAGCAGATCAAACAGTTTTCCCCGCTGGTTGAGACGTACATCCAGAACCTGAAGCCCGATAAGGATCTTGGCTACGCCCCCGCCGGGGACAAGTATTTCCTGGGCCGCGCGGACTTCTCGAAGGGCGTCTCGCTGGTTTCCTTGACGGACACCAACGGCAAGGGGAAGAAGATCTTCGGCGCCATCGGCAACTTCTTTTCTTTCGCGATGCAATTCCTGCCGGACGGCTTCCTGCAGATGATCTTTATCGACACGAATGGCTTCGACAAGCAGCACTACAAGTTCGATTACGTGCGCCGCGAATTCCTCGGCGAAGTGCGCTGCCTGGTGTTCGACGTCTCGCCGCAGGACAAGGCCGGCAAGGGCCGGTTCCTTGGCCGCATGTGGGTCGAAGATCAGGACTACAACATTGTCCGCTTTAACGGCGCCTATGGCGGCGCGGGGCACTCCAGCTGGTATTTTCACTTCGATAGCTGGCGCACCAATGTGCAGCCCGGCCTGTGGATGCCTTCCTTTATATACAGCGAGGAAAAAGATCTACACTACGCCCTAGCCAAGAAACTGGACTTCAAGGCGCAGACGCGGCTGTGGGGTTACAACGTCGGCCGTTCCAGCCAGGAACAGGAATTAAGCAGGATCCTGGTGGAGACGCCGGTGCAGGACGATACCAAGACATCGAACGATCTTTCCCCCATTCAGGCGCAGCGCTCCTGGGACCGCCAGGCGGAAGATAATGTGATCGATCGCCTGGAGCGCATCGGCCTGATCGCACCGCGCGGCGAAGTCGACAAGGCCCTCGATACGGTGGTCAACAATCTCGAGGTCACCAACAACATCGACCTTGAACCCGATGTCCGCTGCCGGGTGATGATGACTTCCACGCTCGAGTCCTTCACCGTCGGCCACACGATCGTGATGAGCCGCGGGTTGATCGACGTGGTGCCGGATGAGGCCAGCCTGGCAACCATGCTCGCGCACGAACTCAGCCACGCCATTCTCGGCCACCGCATCGATTCCAGTTATGCTTTCTTCGATCAATTGCTGATCGACGACAAGGAGACTTTCCGCCATTTCGGATTTGCGCGGACTCCCGACGAGGAGCGGGCTGCCAACACGAAAGCGGTCCAGCTCCTGAATAATTCGCCCTATAAGAACCAGCTCGGTAACGCAGGCCTTTTCCTCACGGCGCTCGGGAGCCGCGGGAAGGAAATTCCGAACCTGATTAGCCCGCACCTCGGCGACCGCGTGCCGATCATGGCTGATCTCAAGTCCACGACGCCTGTCGATCAGAAGCAAAACCCGCAGATGATCGCGGCGCTGCCGATCGGCGGACGCGTAAAGGTAGATTCCTGGAACGATAAGCTGGAGCTCATCAAGAGCAAGCCGGTGGGCACGGTGGCGGAACGTGAGAAGATGCCGTTCGAAGTCACCCCGTTCATGCCATATCTGATGCGTTACGGCGCCGAAACCTCGAAACCCATCGCGGCCAGCGCGGCCACTGCGCCTGCCGATCCGAAAACCGGCGCATCCGCACCCGGCAAACCGTAGTAACTCAACTCAACAGTTTCGAATAGTTCGGCCCGGGGAAGACCTCTTCTCCGGGCCGTTTTCTGTTGCCTGCCACCATCTATTTTGTTGGGCGTGTTCCTCAGCGCTGCGAAGAGAGCTCTTTCATCAGCCGGTAATTGAAGTCTACGCCGTCGTAAAAGTCCTGCACACCGACGCGCTCGTCTTTTCCATGCTCGCGATTGTCATTGATGTCAAAAAACATGCAAGAGATGCCATAGGTCGGGATGCCGGCGATACGCGTATACTTCCCATCCGTGGCCCCGGTGGACATGGTCGCGACCAGAGGAACGCCCGGCCAAGTGACCTTCAAGATTTTCTCCATGGCCTGCGTCACTTCAGGGAGTAGCGGCGAGGGGGGCACCGGCACAACGGGCACCACCCTTCCATCCGGAGTAAGCTGCGGAATAATGCTGACCTTGACTTTCGGATCGTTTGCAAGCCGCTCGAGCGCCTTGTGAACTTCTTCCGGGTCTTCCCCTGGAAAAATCCGGCAATTGACATTGGCGCGCGCGGTTTGCGGGAGCGCGTTTGGCGCATGACCGCCGGAAAGCATGGTGGCGACGCACGTGGTGTGCAAAAGCGAATTGTAATAGGGCAGTGCCGAGAGCCGTTCGACTGCTGCGGGATCCGGCGGTTGCCTGGCCACGGCTTTCATGTCCGCGGCAACCTGTCCCGTCGTCAGCGCGGCGTTCCGTTCGAAATAACTCCGCGTGATTTCGTTGATATTTACGGAGAATGAAAACGATTGCAGCCGGGACAGCGCGCCGGCTAAGTGATAGATGGCGTTGTCCGGGCTGGGGACCGAGCTATGCCCGCCGGGATTCAGCGATTCGAATTGGAAATCCACATAAACTTTTTCGCTAGCTTGAATGCCTGCCAGCAGCCGTTTGCCTTTGTCCTTTTCGAATTCGCCGCCGTCCAGGTTGATGCAGTACTCCGCATCGATCCAGTCGCGATGTTCCCTGAGGAGCCAGTCCACACCGTTGGAGGAGCCGCCCTCCTCATCGGCGGTCAACGCGAGAATCAGGTCGCGATCCGGCAGATATCCTTCGTTTTTCAAGCGGATGAAATTGGTGACCAGGATGGCATCGCCTTCCTTCATGTCTTCCGTGCCGCGGCCATAGAAGTAGCCATCTTTTTCGATGAATTCGAAGGGATCGGTGGTCCAGTCGGCTCGGAGAGCTTCGACCACATCAAGGTGTCCGATGAAGAGGATGGGTTTGCGTTTTCCGGTCCCGCGAAAACGCGCGACGAGGTTCTTCTTCCGATCATTGGGTCCCGCAACCTTGATGTCGCCCTCGGCAAAGCCTGCGTCGCGCAAACGTTTGGCCATCGCTTCCGCGGCGGTCGTCACGTTGCCAACGGAATCGGTGGTGTTGATCTCAATGAGTTGCTTGAAGATGTCGCGCGCCAACTGCTTCGTTTGATCCGGACCTTGAGTTCGTCCTGTAGGCGCGCAGCTTGCGATTAAGCAAAATGACAAGACCCAGCGTGTCCCTCTCTGCATTTACTCTCCTCGGAATGAAAGATCACAAAAAAGGCGGTTGCCCCCCGGGCGATGCCGGCCGCGCGGCCAGCGCATAGCGCAGGGACCGCGACAGATACGATGCCGCCCAGAACAGCAGAATCATGCCAAGTCCGCGGTCGAGCACTAGGAACACGGCAAAGGCTGTAAATACCGCCAACCCCGTTCGGTCGGGCCTCATCAGCGGCGCTCCCAGACGGCTATTCACAAACCGGGCTAATTCCCGCGGCCACTTGAAAACCCAGAACAAGCCATAGATGGGAATCAGATGAAACCACGCCGCACGCAGCGGCTTAATCGGATAGGCGCTGGCCGTCGCTTGCGCGAGAACGACATGATACTCATAAACGCAAACAAGCCAATAGATCAGACTGATGAAATTCGCGAGAAACAGATACAAAGGAGGTATGAGCAGCGGTTCTTTGGCAAGTTCCGGATGCAGAGTGACCGCGATCATTTCCGCAATCATCGTCGCGACGCCCAATAAGTAGCCAATCCAGACGCGCGGCAGCGGAGGCAACGCCTTGGGTTCCGATTGTTGTTCTTGTGATTGTCCGCCGGACCAATCCATTCCGCCCTCGATGAATCTGACTTGGGAGCGTAACGGCCCTCCGGCGGCTCCGTCAAACCATTTGGGGAGCGACTGCGTTCCGTTGTCACCGTGAGTTGCTTCGCCCTGCGTGGCTTACATAAACTGGCAGGGTTGCAATTGTGGAGGAAGAGATGACGTCAACCATGAGACGCGCTTCGCAGATTGCACTGGGCGCGGCGATATTCGTTGCGGGAATAGCGGCAGGCTCGTTGCACGCGCGCAGCGCCGCAGTGCAGAACCGCTTCGGCCAGCCGAAGACGGTGCTGCACGTGGTCGTGTACAAATTCAGAGACAATGTCTCAAATTACGACCGGGAAAAAGCCATCAACGGCATCAAGGACATGGCTGGAAAAATTCCCGGCATCAAAAATGTGTGGCTGAAAACCGGGCGCAACCAGATCAAGGACTTCAGCGGCGTTTACGCCATCGAATTCACGAGCGCCGAAGCCGCCGCCGACTACGCCGAAAGTCCGGTTCATGAGGCGTGGTCCAAGATGTGGCAGGAGCAGCGCGAGAACAGCCTTTCCTTCCAGGTTTCGAATCCGTAGGGGCACAATAGATCATGCCGACGTTTATTGCAGGCGTGAGCTCGCTCACCCTTCGCGCGTGATTCCATACCTTCTGCGGATCATCGCGTCAATGGCGCTGTCCGGCAGTAAACGTTTCGCCCATTTGAGCGTGGTGGCCAGCGGAGTTACTCCATAGCGCGCCCGAGGCACGGGTGCTTGAATGGCTTTCAAAATGACTCGCGCGCAATCTTCCGGTGTGGTTTTCGATTTTGCGCGGCTGCTCTTCGCGCCTGACCAGGAGCCCGCGTACACTTTGGCGTACGGCCCATTCTGAATTTTCTGCTGGTACGGCTGCACCAGTTGCACAGCGGTTTCCTGGATGTTCGTCACGATGTATCCCGGCTCGATCAAGATGGTCTTGACTCCGAACGGATACAATTCGTGCCGCAAGGCGTTGCTCAATCCTTCCATGGCGTGCTTGCTAGCGCTATAGGCGCCTTGCGTCGGCGGGGTCACGAGTCCGGAGACCGAGCTGACCATGATGATGCGGCCGGAGCACCGCTCGCGCATTTTCGGGAGCACCGCCTGGGTCACACGCACGACACCGAAGAAATTGGTTTCGAACTGCCGCCGCCAGTCTTCCATGGTCATGTCTTCGACGGTTGCCACGTAAGCCAGTCCCGCGTTGTTGATCAGCACGTCGATCGCGCCCGCTTTTTGATAGACCAAGTTGACCGCCCGCTGCACGGAACCGTCATCGCATACGTCCATTTCCAGAGTTTCGAGCGGCAGTTTTTTTTCGTTCGCCAGCGCCTCGAGCTGCGCGCGCTTCTCCGCCGAGCGCCCCGCGGCAAACACGAGGAGGCGATTCTCAGCCAGCAAGAGAGCCGCGGCCTTCCCCAATCCATCGGTAGCTCCGGTGATCAAAACCGTCCGAGTTCCGCGCTCCGCGTCCATTCCGCCCCCTTTGCGCAGCCTATCGTATCGCGAATTTGAGCGTGTCGCGCGCGGCCCGTCGGCGTCCCGTTTTCGTCACACGGCGCAGAGGTCCTGCTCTTTGGTTCGACTAGGATTGCTAGACTAATTGAATTGCATACGTTCTAATCGCAACGCTTGGGTGAGCGTGCATGCCGGCTGACGAAAACCTTTCCATCCCTGTGCCCGAAAAAAAGTGGCGGCTCGGCTTTTGGAGCCTCATCGCCGCGCAGTTCCAAGGCGCCTTCAACGAGAATGCGCTGAAATTTCTCGTCATCTACCTCATTCTTGCGGTGGAAAAGGACAAGGCACAGCGCGATCAACTTGAGTTGCTTGTCGGCGTTCTCTTCGCCGCACCCTTCATTCTGTTTTCGCTGACGGGCGGGTATCTGGCGGACCGCTTCAGCAAACGTGCCGTGACCATCTGGACGAAAGTGTTTGAAGTGGGCGTCATGCTGTTCGCAACAGCAGCCCTCGTGGGACCCAATCTGAAATTGGCGCTGGCGGCGATCTTTCTCGTGTGCACGCAGGGAGCGCTCTTCGGGCCGTCCAAGTACGGCTTGCTGCCGGAACTGCTTCCGCAGGAAAGGCTGTCGTGGGGTAACGGCGTCCTCGAACTTGGGACTTTCCTCGCCATCATCGTCGGGAGCGTGAGCGGTTCTTTTCTCGCCGAGGCTTTCGACGGGCGCGAGGTTTATTCGGGGGCGCTGCTGCTTGGTTTTACGATCGTTGGTTTGGCCTGGAGCTTTGGGATCAGCCGCGTACCCGCCGCGGACCCCGCAAAGAGATTCCATCTCACCTCGCTGATCGATGTCTGGTCGCCGATGAAAGTGATTCGCAGCGACCGCGCGCTGTGGCTAGCGGTGCTGGGCAACACCTACTTCTTTTTCGTCGCTGCGCTGCTGCAGTTCAACATATTTATCTACGGGCAAGACGTGCTGCATATTCGCTCGACGCAGGGAGGTTTCCTGCAGGCGGCTGTGGCCATCGGAATCGGCCTGGGCAGTTTTGCCGCGGGATATCTCTCGGGCGGAAAAATCGAGTATGGATTAATTCCTCTCGGTTCACTGGGCATGACCTTCCTCGGACTCTGCCTGGCGATACCGGACTTGTCGTTCCGTGCCGTCTTGTTGCTGCTGGCGGCGCTGGGCTTCTTCGGCGGATTTTTCATCGTGCCGATCAGCGCTCTGATCCAGCACCAGCCGGAGGAAGACAAGAAGGGCGTCGTCATCGGCGCTGCGAACTGGCTTTCTTTCGTGGGCATAGGCGCCGCTTCCGGTGTGTATTACGCTGCCGCTCATTTTGCCCATCTCAGCCCGGGCGGTATTTTCTTCTGGTCGGCGATTGCGACACTCGGAGCGACAGCCTATGTGCTGTGGCTGCTGCCGGACTCGTTGCTACGCTTGATACTGTGGTTTGCCACGCACACGTTGTATCGCCTGGATGTCGTAGGGCGAGAAAACGTGCCGGCGCGCGGCGGAGCGCTATTGACCCCCAATCACGTTTCCATGGCCGACGCGGTACTGCTGATCGCATCGATCGATCGTCCGATCCGGTTTCTGATGTTCAAGGGTTCCTATGAACACCCGCTGGTCAAACCATTCGCAAAGATCATGGGCGTGATTCCCATCGCGTCGGACCAGGGGCCGCGCGAAATGATCCATTCTTTGCGCCTAGCCACGGATGCGCTAAAGAACGGCGAAATCGTTTGCATCTTCCCGGAAGGGCAGATGACGCGGATCGGCCAGATGCTGCCCTTCCGCCGCGGCATGGAGCGCATCATCAAAGGCGTGGACGTTCCCATCATTCCCGTGAATCTGGACGGCGTGTGGGGCTCGATCTTCAGTTTTGCCGGCGGGCGATTTCTTTGGAAATTTCCGCGGCAGATTCCTTACCCCGTGCGAGTCACCTTTGGCAAGCCACTGCCTCCGACGGCGTCTTCGCAAGAAGTACGCCGCGCGGTGCAGGATCTCGGAGCGGAAGCCTTCGCGCGCCGCAAGAAGCACATGCACACGTTGCCCGAGTCATTCATCTACTCGGCGCGGAGGCACCCGTTCCGCTTCGCCATGGCCGACGGGCAGAGGCCGAAACTCAGTTGGTTTTCGGCGTTGGCGGGAGCTATCGTGCTCGCACGGCGCTTGCGAAAGCAATGGCAAGGACAGGAAATGGTCGGCATCCTGTTGCCGCCATCGGTGCCCGGCGCGCTTGTGAACTACGCCGCCATGTTAATGGGTAAGGTGCCGGTAAACCTGAACTACACCGTTTCGAATGAAACCCTGGCCTCCTGCGCGCAACAGTGCAACTTGAAAACAGTCGTCAGCGCACGGATTTTTCTGGAAAAGGTCAAAATCCAGCCCCCCGGAGAAACGATTTTCATCGAGGACGTGGCCAAGGGCGCCGGCTTCGGTGCGCGTATTGCCGCCGCATTGGCTGCAGGCCTCTTGCCGGCAAAGGCCATCGCGAAATTTGCAGGCTGCGACCGCCCCGCGTCGCTCGATGACATCGCCACAATTATTTTTTCCAGCGGCTCGACGGGTGACCCCAAGGGCGTCATCCTCACACACTACAATATTGCTTCGAACGTGGAGCAGCTTAACCAGGTTTTCATGTTGCACGCCGACGATCGCATTATGGGCATCCTTCCGTTCTTTCACTCGTTTGGTTTTACGGGCACGCTTTGCTTGCCCGCCGCGACCGGCATCGGCGTCGTCTTTCATCCCAATCCGCTCGATTCGCGCGTCATCGGCGCACTTGTCAACAAGTACGCGGTCACCATGCTGCTTGCCACGCCGACGTTCCTGAATGCCTACACGAGACGCTGCACGCCGGAAGATTTTGGCAGCTTGCGCTTCGTTATGGCTGGCGCGGAAAAATTGCCCGACCGCATTTCGCAAGCTTTCGAAGATCACTTCGGCATTCGCCCGCACGAAGGATACGGCTGCACCGAATGTTCGCCGGCGGTTACCGTGAACACCATCGATTTTCGGGCGGCGTCGTTCCGCCAGGTAGGGGCGAAGCGCGGCAGCATCGGCCACCCCTTACCAGGAATCACGGTGAAAATCGTGGACCCCGACACACTACAGCCTGTGGGAGTGGATGAGCCGGGACTGCTGCTTGTCCGCGGCCCGAACATCATGCGCGGCTACCTCAACAAGCCGGAAAAAACTGCCGAGGTCCTCCGCGACGGCTGGTATAACACGGGGGACGTCGCGAGGATGGATGAAGATGGTTTTTTGCGCATCACCGACCGCTTGAGCCGCTTCAGCAAAATTGGCGGCGAGATGGTGCCGCACATCAAGGTCGAGGACATCCTGCAGGAACTAGCCGGCACCACGGAGCAGACCTTTGTCGTCACCGCCGTGCCCGATGAGAAGAAAGGCGAGCGCCTCGTCGTGCTGCACACGCTGGATGAGACTCCGTTGGAAGAATGCCTCGAGAAATTGGGAAAGAGCGACCTGCCCGCGCTATGGCGGCCACGAAAGGACCAGTTCCTGCGCGTCGAGACGCTTCCCTATCTCGGCACCGGAAAGCTCGACCTGCGCAAAGCGCGCGGATTGGCGCTGGAGATGATCGAACGCGCGCTTCGCGACTAGCCGAACGCGGCTGAGGATGAAAAACTTTCAATGACACAAGCCGCAAACTTGGGCCACCGGGGCGGCCTGCTCTTGCGGCTTCTGGTGGCCGGAATTGTCCTCGCGCTGTGGTTCTGGACGCAATCACTGATCGGAGCGCGGACCGCTCCTGCATCCGGTATCGGCGACGCGCTCCACAACCTGACCGCCGGACTTAACTCCTACTTCGCTCAAAACACGAGAGGGGCCGATGCGCTCCTCATAGTGAGCTCCGCGCTGATCGACGCCCTGGGCTTGTTTCTTATCGGACGATGGCTCTTCGGAGGAAGCATTCGCCCGTTCCTCGGATTGTTCCTGCTCATGGCCCTGCGCCAATTGATGCAAGCCATCTGCGCGTTGCCTCCGCCACCAAACATGATCTGGCACTACCCTGGTTTCCCCTCACTGTTGGTGACCTATCACGTGGCCAACGACTTTTTCTTCTCCGGACATACCGCCATCGCGGTTTTCGGAGCCATCGAGCTTTCCCGCTTGCGCCGAAATTGGCTCACGACCGCCGCCGTCCTGCTCGTCGTTTTCGAAATCGCAACCGTTCTCATCCTGCGCGCGCACTACACCATGGACGTTTTTGCGGGGATCGTTGCCGCTTTGTGGGTGAAAGATGTTGTTAACCAGGTTTCACCGCGTATCGACCGCCTGCTCTCTCCAGATCACAGCTGATTTCGATGCTCCCGACTGTTACAACTCGTCAAATATCGCCAGAAACGTGCTTCCGTAATTGACGTGCCCGTTTGCTAGCGCTGATGCATTGGATGTCGTTGTACACCGTTCCCAGGAATGCTAGGTTTCCTACACCTGTGGAGGTGCGCCCATGCTGAAATTTCAGCTGAAAGGTTTGCGACTCTTTTTGTTGGCGGCGGCCATTCTCTTTTCTTTTTCCGTTCTTCAATCGCAAGACAAACGAGCTTCATCCGGAACTCTCAAGATCGGTTTTCTCATGGATTCCTTGAAAGTCGAACGCTGGCAGACGGATCTCGACAAATTCCAGAAACGTGCGGCAGAGTTGGGCGCGGAAGTACTTGTGGAAACGGCCGAGGGTGACGATGAGTTGCAGTTGCAGCAGGCCCGGAAGCTGTTGACTTCTGGCGTCCAGGCTCTGGTCCTCGTGCCTCACGATGCAGACAAAGCCGTGCGCATCGTCAATGCCGCCAAGGCCAAGCAAGTACCACTGCTCTGTTACGAGCGCCTGGTCCGCAACCCGGACGTCACTTTCTTTATTGGAGTTGACGCTTCGGCGGTTGGCTACCTGCAAGCATTTTCGCTCTCTCAGCAGGCCACGAAAGGAAATTACGTGCTGATCGGCGGTTCTCCTTCGGATACCAACGCGAAAATTCTGCACGATGCGCAAATGAGAGTCCTGAAGCCGATGGTAGATCGCGGCGACATTAAGATCGCCTCGGACACCTGGACCAAGGACTGGGATCCGTCGGAAGCCTACGCGCATATGTCCGCGGCAATTGAATCCACGAATGGAGATATCGTCGCCGTCGTCGCTTCGAATGACGGCACCGCGGGAGGCGCGATTCAAGCGCTCGAAGACCATAAACTCGCAGGAAAAGTTCTCGTTTCGGGGCAGGACGCCGATCTGGCGGCGATCATTCGCATTCTGGACGGCACTCAGACCATGACCGTTTACAAGCCGCTCGGTTCACAAGCAACCCTGGCAGCCGAGGCGGCTGTGGCATGGGCGAAGGGAGATGCCCTCAAGAGCACCGCTTCCATCTCCATCGGGAACAAGACCGTTCCAGCGATCCTTTTGGCTCCTGTCGCGGTGACCAAGGTGAACATCAAACAGACGGTCATCAAGGACGGTTTTCAGAATCTGGAAACGATTGAGAAGAGCTTGCCGAAGGAGAAGTGGCCTCAGTAGATTCGAATCGGTGGGGCGCGCAGCTGATTATTTCAGACCCCAGAACGTAGCATCCGGCTTTACCAATTCGAAGCCTGCATCCCACGCTTCATGGCTGCGCCAGACAACCTCGGCCTCCGCTTTGCGGCCCGTTCCTGGATGGATCAGCCGGACGCGTTTGTGCAACGGAAGATCCGCTCCCACCACCGCCATGCAGCCGGACTGACTCACGTCCACGGTGACGGCGTTGGCGCGTTCTCTCCCTCCGCCTTGTTCCCACTCTACGAGGAGCTTAACCCGCGAGATAATGCGCTTGTGGCTTCGCAAACTTTCCCATCTTTCTTGTACGGCCCTGTCTAGAGGATGGGGGGCAATGTTTACGGTCATGGTTGACCTCGCTCTGGATGAATTACAACGCCTGGGGTGAGATACCAACCTTAGTCCCGAGAATTGCCGGGGTCAATAGTACTTTTTCGGATTCGCTCTCCTTATCGGTAACCCCCCAGTCTTCGGAACATCTTCGCCTCAAAACAAAAAGGGCCGCCCTGAGCGATCCGGACGGCCCTTGGTAATTTAATCCCGGCGGTGACCTACGTTCCCACACAGTTACCCGTGCAGTATCATCGGCCCGGCGAGGCTTAACTTCCGTGTTCGGGATGGGAACGGGTGTGACCCTCGCGGTATGACCACCGGAAACTCGAAACTCGCGAACGGATTCCCAAGCTCATCCCGAGCAAAGGATCGCGAGTGCGACAACAGAAGTTGGCTGGCATTACAAGTTCGACTCGTGGTCGAACTCCACTGTGCAGAAAAGGCGTTTTACTGTGACCCGTAAGAGTCACATCTGCTCTTCCTCAAAGACGGTTTGAGAAAGTTTTATGATTAAGCCGAACGGGCGATTAGTACTGGTCAGCTTCAC
>DATNLB010000619.1:0-3698 GCA_035603095.1 Candidatus Acidiferrales bacterium | reverse complement strand
GTGGAGACGAAAAGAAAAAGCCCGGGCGGCTGGCACCCGGGCGGAATCAGCGAGAAAGAAGGTTGATTTAACGAGCCATGCGCGGCGTGGGCTCCGGCGAAAGTGTCACGCCGGGCGCGTCCGCAGACTTGCCGTTCTTTGCGGGAGCGGTGCGCGCGGGGATAACGGGCTCCGCCTTGCGCGCGGGGATTGCCAGATTCTCACCCTCGCGGACGAAGCTCAGGCAGTCCTGCTGCTTGTTCCAATCGATGCAAACGAGGTCGCCGAGGTGAACCTGCTCGGTCGCCAGCAAGTTCGCCAGTGGATACACCACGTGGCGCTCGATGGAGCGCTTGAGGTGCCGCGCGCCGTAGCGCTGGTCCGTGCCTTCCTGCAGGAGGAAGTCGCGGCCGGAATCGGTCACCCGGAATAGGAACTGCCCTTTGGCGGTTTCCAGAACGCGCTGCTGCACCTGGCCCAGTTCGATTTCGAGCACCCGCTCAAGCTGCTCGCGTCTCAGCGGATGAAACACCACCACTTTGTCGAGGCGGTTCATAAATTCCGGCGAAAACTTCCGGCGCGCTGCTTCCACGGCCGTGCGTTCGACCTTTTCATCGAACCCGGCAGCAGGGATGTCCTTCGGCTGAACGAAGCCCATGCCGCCCTGCATGAGTTCCGTAATTTCTCCTCCGCCGAGGTTCGAGGTCAGGAAAATGACTGTCTGAGACAGGTCCACGCGGCGGTTGTCGCCCAGTGTGAGCGTGGCCTTATCCAGCATCCCCAGGAGCAATTGCCACAGGGCGTCGCTGGCTTTTTCGATCTCGTCGAAGAGCAGAAAGCTGAGCTTCAGTTTTTCGGTATGGCTGGCCGCCAAGGCTTCCTGGGTGATTAAAGGATGGGTCTCGCGGTGGCCCAAATAGCCCGGAGGTGAGCCAATCAGCTTGGCAATTTCGTGCGAGTGCTGAAACTCCGCGCAATCGACCTTGATCACCGCTCGAGCATCCCCAAATAGGATCTCCGCAGCCGCTTCCACGATGCGCGTCTTTCCGGAACCGGTCGGACCGAGAAACAGCAGGTTGCCCACCGGACGGCCGGGTGAATTCAATCCAGCGCAAAACACCTGGAACATGTCAACGAGGGACTGCACACCCTCTTCCTGTCCAACGATCTTTGCGCGCAAGGAAGAGTGAAAATCACAAGTGTCATTGCTTCGGATGGTTGGATCCAGTTGATGGCGGACGGCAGCTTTCATTTCATCCACCTTTCTACGCGTCTAGCTCCCCCAAACGCGTTTGCGCGTCTCACTTTTGCGCCACCATGAGCTAGTGCATGGGGAATGCCAATCTTTTCCACATTTTTGGGAGTCGGAATATAGTGCAAACTCAACAACATACAAGCTTTGCAGTTCTGGAAATTGTCTCAGGCCGTGAGACGGTGTTTCATTTGCGCAAAAAGGGAAAGAGTTGAAACAGTTTGCATCAATGGATTGACGACTTGTGTCAACTGGCTGACGACAAAAAAGGGCGCATTTTTCGACCCACCCACAGCCATAAATTAAAGTGCTGCTTTAAGTATTCGAGCGGTCCTGCTTCTTGCGTCCTTGCGGAGACGCGGCTGGGCCCGCGGTCGGCTGCGCCGCACGCGACTTTCTCTCTTCCAACGTGGTTTCCCTCGGGGTTTCGGCGGACTTTCCGTCCATCGCTTCGGCAACGCCAGCGCCAGCCCCGACGGCCCGTTGAGCGGCGGCCTGTACGAGCGCGCCCTCGCCTTCGCGCACAAACGTGAGTCCGTCGTGGCTCTCATCCCAATCGATACGCACCAGGTCGCCCAGGTTGACCTGATCGGTGGCCAGCAGATTCGCCAGTGGATACACGACATACCGCTCGATGGCGCGCTTCAGGTGCCGGGCGCCGTACCGCTGGTCGGTGCCCTCCCGAAGCAAGAACTCGCGGCCAGCCTCGGTCACGCGGAAGAGAAACTGCCCTTTGGCGGTGTCCAGGACGCGCTGCTGCACCTGACCAAGCTCGATATCCAGCACTTCCTGAAGCTGCTCCCGCTTCAGCGGGTGGAATACCACCACCTTGTCCAGGCGGTTCATGAATTCCGGCGAGAACTTCCGGCGCGCCGCCTCGACCGCCATGCGTTCCACTTTCTCGTTAAGACCAGCGACCGGCGTGTCTGTCGGCTGGACGAAACCCATGCCCCCCTCCATCAACTCGGCAATTTCACCACCACCCAGGTTCGACGTCAGGAAGATCACGGTTTGTGACAAATCCACTTTTCGGTTGTCGCCTAGGGTCAGTGTGGCCTTGTCCAGCATTCCCAGCAGCAACTGCCACAGCGCATCGCTCGCCTTTTCAATCTCGTCGAAGAGCAAGAAACTGAGCTTCAGCTTGTCTGTATGGCCGGCCGACAGCGTTTCCTGCGTAATCAGCGGATGAGTCTCGCGATGCCCCAGATACCCTGGGGGCGAGCCGATCAGCTTGGCAATTTCATGAGAATGTTGAAATTCTGCGCAATCAATCTTGATCACCGCGCGGGCCTCGCCAAAGAGAATCTCGGCAGCCGCTTCCACAATGCGCGTCTTCCCCGACCCGGTCGGCCCGAGAAACAGCAGATTCCCTACCGGGCGGCCTGGCGAGTTCAATCCGGCACGGAAGACCTGGTAGAGGTCTACCAGCGCATGGACACCCTCTTCCTGTCCAACAATTTTCGCTCGCAGCGCGGCCTGGAAATCGATCGTATCCGTGCTGCGCTTGTTCGGGTCGAGTGCTAGGGTCTCCGCTTCATCCCGGCTGCGCATGGACATGGAATTGTCGTTCATGACCGCCTCCTAGCGACCCCGCGAAGGCGGGTTCGCATTGCTGAATCGCCCGCGTCCACGGCCAAACTGGTCGAGCTTGACCTGAATGGTCGACTGCAAGAGCCGCAATTGCACCAACAGCTCTCGCGACACGGCAGCCGATTCGGAAATTCGGAGGAGCGGCGGAAAGATTTCCGCCAGGTCCAGATTGAGCGCTCGGAGGGAGGAAACGAGCTTTTGGACCGCGGGGGCGTTGGGGTTCGCGAGGTCCACTCGCGTACTCAATTGTTCGCGCAGGGCTCTCCAATTGAGCTCCACGAAGGGGTGCTTCTTGGAGACTTCGCGAACCACTTCGTCGGTAATTCGCGCGCGATCTCCCAGGCGAGCCAGGTGCAGTTGGAGCACTTTACCGCCGCGGCGCACGTTGTGCACCAGGTAGAACAGATTTCCTTTGCGGCGGACAAAAGCCATGACGTCACCCCAAACTCGCGTCATCTTCATGTAGTGTATTTGTTTTCCACTACACTCGTCAATATTAAGATGCGTACTCCTTCGAAACGTTGCATCCAACCAGTAACGCGTACAACGTAGCGGAGAGGGCCAGCAATTCCTTATCACTTTTTTTGCTGTGTTTCATCGATGTTTCGCATCCTCGTTCTATCACGCCCTTTGCGCCTCGTCGCGCGCTACTTCGTTTAGATGCTTGCTGATTCCCTGCCGCTTCCTGAAACGTCCGCGGCCTCCAGCTACTTCATTAAACCCGGCCGCGGCATTTTTCTCTTGTTCTCGCTTGGAAAGACGCCTACGATGCCGCGCGAGTTGATTCCTGTCTCTGCTTGGAGCTTGATTCGAAATGTCCTGGGATCCCGTCTTTCGCTTGGTGCAACGAATTCCCCGCGGAAGGGTTCTAACTTAT
>DATNLB010000364.1:0-2720 GCA_035603095.1 Candidatus Acidiferrales bacterium | reverse complement strand
GACAGCGATTCGGGGCGCAGGCGCTTGCCGTGGCAAACGCTGCATAGCGTGGCGGACATGTACTGCGTTATCCACTCGCGATAGGTATCGGAGTTGGATTCCTCGAAATTCCTTTCCAGGAATTTCAGGATTCCCGGGAAGCGAAAACCCTTTTCGGCTTTGGACTTCTTTCCGGCTGGTGCGTTTTCTCCAGAGCGAGCGTTGGACGGCGGGTAGCCGTACAAGAGCATGTTCTGGATGCGCGCGGGATATTTTTCAAAAGGCGTTTCGAGATCGAATCCGTGCGCGTAAGCTCCGAGTTCAAGCGTGCGCTTGAGAATCGCGGAGCCGGAGCCCGGGCCGAGGCCGCCGTCGAAGAGCGGACGCGTCCAATCGGTGATGATCTTGGAGGGATCGAAATCGTATTTCGAGCCGAGGCCGTTGCAGGCGGGGCAAGCACCGTAGGGTGAATTGAAACTGAAGGAGCGCGGCTCGAGCTGCGGAACCGAAATGCCGCAATCGGGGCACGCGAGTTTTTCGGAAAAAGTGTGTTCCTTGCCGCCGACGATGGCGACAGTGACGAGGCCGCTGGCCAATTTGAGCGCGGTGGCAATGGATTGTTCGAGGCGCGCGGCGATGCCCTGCTTGACGAGCAGCCGGTCAATGACGATTTCGATGGTGTGATTCTTGCGCTTGTCGATGACCGGAAGTTCGTCGAGCTGGTAAAGTTCGCCGTTAATGCGCACGCGAACGTAGCCGTCTGCCGCGAATTTTTCGAGTTCCTTGCGAAAAGCGCCTTTTCGCCCGCGCACGATAGGCGCGAGGATCATGATGCGATCGTCGTCCTTGCAAATTTCACCGTGCAGGATGGATTGCACGATCTGCTCGCTGGACTGGCGCGTGATGGGCTTGCCGCAGTTCGGGCAATGCGGCACGCCAACGGTGGCGTAGATCACGCGGAGGTAATCGTAAATTTCCGTGATGGTGCCGACAGTGGAGCGCGGGGAGCGCGTGGTGGTTTTTTGCTCGATGGCAATCGAAGGAGAAAGCCCTTCGATCACGTCGACTTCAGGGCGCTCCATCTGGTCGAGGAACTGGCGCGCATAGGCGGAGAGCGACTCCACGTAGCGGCGCTGGCCTTCGGCATAGATGGTGTCAAAAGCGAGCGAAGACTTGCCGGAGCCGGAAAGGCCGGTGATGACCGTCAGGGAGTTCCGGGGAATTTCGACGCTGATATTCTTGAGGTTATGCTGCCGCGCGCCCCGGATTACCAGTTTGGTCAGGCCCATGAGACGAAATCGCTCCCTCCACAGGAGCCCCGGCGCTCAGTAGGTACAATGAGCCCAAGATAACTTCCCACAATAGCAGGAGGGAAAGAAACGGGTCAAGGGAGCTCAATCGGAGGCCCTTTGATCTTGATGAACGTGGATTAGTTCACGCGCTTGGGGCTCGTGTTCACCCGCAAGAGCATGCCTGCTCCACCCGCAATCTTGAGGTTGCCGCTGTCACAAGTTAAGACGATCACGCCAGTGGGGTCGGTCCGCCCAGCGTGCGCGATCCTAATGTGTTCGAGGCCGTAAGTCCCACAGGCATCGGAGGAAAATACCCAGAGCGCCTGAGGACTATCATTGCCGTCGATTGCCCCTCGGCACTTTGTCCCTTTCTTTGCCCTGACTTGGCCCAGGACGCCGCCATTGACCTCCCTTCCAACAATCTGATTGGCATTATCGCCCGCGGTGACGACTCCGCCTTCACCGTAAACAACATCTCCGCCCACTTGCACGGTCGTCAACCAGCGATAGACATCGCTCTCGCTGGGGCCGATTGGAGGTGTTTGAGCTTCGACGATTTGCATAAAGCCCGCGATGGTTCGAAGATTCGTGATAATTGAGATTACATGACGCGAGAAGACCAGTTTGTCGAACTGGAAGGAAATGCGAGCTGGCGCGGTAGTGCTTGCCGGCGTCACCTCGACGATGTGACCTAAGACCCTGCTCCCTTCGTGGATCTTCACGCCGGGAGTCAACGGAACGTCTTGCATAATCCTGCCCGTAATTACTTGGCCTGGTGTGCTTTTGGCGGAGGAAATGGTCGAGTTCAAGCGCACAGGTAATATGGTTCCACGTGGAATCGTAAGACTCGCGTTGTCCTGCAGAGTCTGTTGCTGAGAATTAGCAGGCTGTACAAGAAAAGTTGTCCACAACAGCATGCCCAAAAGCAGATACATCGTCCGCACAAGTGGGTGCGTGGAAACTTTACTGTTCATATCAAGAGTTTACCGCTGCAACGCTCAAGTTATTCCGCGCGGTTTGCCCGCGAGACACTAGATTCCGGCGTAGGTTTGGCGGCGGAGGAATTGGCCGGCGCCGGGGCGGCCGACGAACTTTCCGGCGTCGATGACGGCGCGGCCGCGTGAGAAGACGGTTTTGGGCGCGCCTTTGGTGCGGATGCCCTCGAACATGGAATAGTCGACGCGCATGTGGTGGGTTTTGGCGCTGATGACTTCTTCATGATTGGGATCGAAGATCACCAGGTCGGCGTCGGAGCCGACGGCGATGGTGCCTTTGCGCGGGTAGAGGCCGAAGAGTTTTGCGGGCGCAGTGGCGACGAGCTGGACGAAGCGATTGGGCGAGAAATGTTTGCCGTGGACTCCGCCGGTATACACAAGACTTAAGCGGTGCTCGATGCCGGGGCCGCCGTTGGGAATTTTGGTGAAGTCGTCCTTGCCGAGTTCTTTTTGT
>DATNLB010000590.1:0-3013 GCA_035603095.1 Candidatus Acidiferrales bacterium | reverse complement strand
AGTAACACGCAGTGGAGAGCGGCCCGCCTCAGAAGGCGGGCTTTACAGAGACTCGGGGGGCTACTGCTCGGGGAGCTTTGCTTCGAGTTCGCTGGCTAGCCATGCGATTCTGACTTATGAGCAAAGAGTGAAGCACGGCCTCTTGACGGGTACACACAAATGTGGGAAGTTTACACATAGGATGAGAAGGGCGGGGAAGATGCGGACGAACATTGAGATAGACGACCGGTTGATGCGCGAGGCGATGCGGAGCTCTGGCAAGAGAACCAAGCGGGCCACGGTCGAAGCTGGGCTTCAGCTGCTCGTGCAGACGCAAGCGCAGGCGAAGATACGGCGATTGCGGGGCAAGATCCAGTGGCAGGGCGATCTGGACGCCTCGCGGCTCGGGCATGTGGCCAAGTAGGCCGGGACGTGGTGATCGTTGATACGACCGTATGGATCGACTACCTGGGCGGCGTGCTGAATGCCGAGTCCAATTGGCTGGACCGTGAAGTTAACCGTCAAAGGCTGGGGTTGACGGATCTGATTCTGTGCGAGGTTTTGCAAGGCATTCGCGACGATGTCTCGTTTGGCCGAGTTCTGCGTGATCTCCGCCGGTTCGAGCTTTTCGAGACAGGCGGCGCGGGACTGGCGATCGCCGCGGCTCGGAATTTCCGGAGCCTTCGGCGCCAGGGTTACACCGTGCGCAAAACTATCGATTGCTGGATTGCCACATTTTGCATTCAAGAACGGCACGCGCTTCTGCACAGGGATCGGGACTTCGATCCGTTTGAATCGTTGCTAGGCTTGTCGGTGATCCGTCCGTAAGAGGGGCTTCCCTTTGCGCTCGGCGCGCGAGTCGCTTTCGGTGTTCGTCAGGAGTCAGTGATAGGAAGGCACGAACAACATCCGGAACGGCGATTGTTGGAACTACGGCGCGGCGACGCGGTTGAGATAGAAGCGGAAGAAGGAGTCGGGGTTGGAATCGAGGCAAACCTGGGCGTTGGGGGCAAAGGGCGCGTTGGGAGGGCCAGGTTCGGGGCGAGTAAAGCCTTTATCGTCGACGCGGATGTGCATGGGTTGGACGGGGCAGAGGCTGGGATTCACGAGGAAGGCAATGGTCATGGGATCGAAGAGGGTGGGTGTTTCCTGGCCCCACTGGTGGTAAAGAAGAGTGAGAGCGTCGGTGAGCGGCGTGCCCTGACTGAAGAGGAAGGCGCGCTTGACCTCGTCCATTTTCAGTTGAGTGGAGTCGAGAGGCATGACGAAGAGGGGCACTCCTGCGGCGAAGAGTTTCTGGGCAGAAGGAACGTCATTGAGGATGTTCCATTCGGGTTGCGGGGGTTGGGGAGGTCCGAAGCCGAGGTCGCCGTAGCCGCGCTTGATGGAGCCGCCCATGATGATGACGCGCTTCAGTTTTCCAAAGGTGGCCGGGTCTTTGTTGATGGCGGCGCCCACGTTCATCAGAGGTCCGATGGCGATCAGCGTGATTTGGCCCGGGTAGCGGCGAATCTGTTCGAGGAGAAAAGCGACGGCATCCGGGTGAGAAGGTTTGGCATAATGGCCGGCCTCGGCGTAGCGGCGTTGGGTGAGTGCGGACTTGGGCGGCGAGGGCGCTCCTGCGGCCACGGATATCTCCGGGCGGCCGACTTCGGCGAGGAAGCGGTCGAGAAGCTTCGCTCGGGTTTCAGTGTCTCCGAAAGTAGTGGTGATGCCGAGGATTTGCAATTCGGGGCTGCGCAAGGCGAGGGCGACGGCGAAGGCATCGTCGATGTCGTCGCCGATGTCGGTGTCGATGATCACTTTTTCGGGTAGAGCGGGAGTAGGAGAAGATTGGCCATTGCTGGTGGGTGAGCCTGTCAGGAATGCACAAACCACCATGGCGATGAGGACTGCTGTGGGCTTGAACATAGGCAAAAACTTGAGCTCCGTTGGGCACGGCGCTGATTGCGACGAACAAATCTTTCTACGGAAAATTTGGTGCGGTCGAGAGGACTCGAACCTCCACGCCTTGCGGCGCTAGCACCTCAAGCTAGTGCGTCTGCCAGTTCCGCCACGACCGCGATGACTTCCATCGTAAATGCTAATGGTGCAGGGTGTCAAATAAGGAGTATTGAAGCGAAGAAAAAGAGGGGGCGGCCCAAGAAGGCCGCCCCTACAAAACCGAGTTAGGGTTTTTTCGGCGGTGCCGGCGCGGGTTGCGAAGTTGCAGGAGGCTGAGAAGCAGGCTGCGTGTTGGACTGCGGCGTTGACGGCGTCGTTGCCGGTGCCGTCGCAGGAGTCTTTGCGGGTGCGGCAGGAGTTGTCGCGGGTGTCGGCTTTGGCGCGGGCTTCGAAACCCGTTCAAGGATCGAATTGCCCTGCCCAACGGCCTTATCCGTGCGCAGCACCATGGCAAAAGCGCAGAGCATGAACATGACAGCGCACCAGGTGGTGGCTTTGGAGAGAACGTTGGCAGCGCCGCGAGGGCCGAAGGCGGTTTGGCTGCCAGCACCACCGAACGCGCCAGCGAGATCCGCGGCCTTGCCGCTCTGGAGCAAAACAACCACGATCAACACAAGACAATTAGCAACGAAAAACGCCGGTAACACCCAGAAGAGCCAGCGCGAGTCCGCCAATCTCCATCCTGCGGTGATAATTCCAACGCCAACCAACAGCGCAATTGCCCACTTCATCCAACCTGGCATTTCGAAAACCTCACTCAAGACCAAGAATGGCGGGATAAACCCGCTTCAAGTACCACTACGTAAAATTCACGAGCGCGGCGAACGACTTCGGGTCGAGGCTCGCACCGCCGACAAGCGCGCCATCCAATTCTTCCTGGGCCATCAACCCCTGAATATTGTCGGGCTTGACGCTGCCGCCGTAGAGAATCCGGAGGGCGGAGGCGAGGTGGACGGAGAATTTCTCCCCCGCGCATCGCCGGAGAACCCGATGAGCTGCGGCGGCAATTTCCGGGGTCGCCGTGCGGCCCGTGCCGATGGCCCAAACCGGTTCGTATGCAACCAGAATACGGGAGAACTCTTCCGGGGTC
>DATNLB010000703.1:0-7608 GCA_035603095.1 Candidatus Acidiferrales bacterium | reverse complement strand
GCCCTGCGCGACTACACTGGAAATACTTAGAGTATGTCTTCCTCCCGCAGAATCGCCTGGATGATTGGGACTTGGTTCTTCATCCTTGTCATCTACTCAACTGTGTCGCTGTCGCTAAAGCCCGGCTCGGAGCCGCTTAGCACCTTCGGCAATCTCGTGCAGTGCCTCGTTCCACTCCTGGCCAATGCCGGCCTGCTTCTGAATGCAGGTACGCCCCACTGGCGGCGGAACCTCTTCTGGATGCTGATCGCCATGAGCTGCACTCTTTGGATGATCGGCCAGTTCCAGTGGACTTATTATGAAGTCTACATTCACAAATCCGTCCCCGATTTAAACGGAGGAGACATCGTTTTCTTTCTGCGGGGGATTCCGATGATGGCGGCTTTGGCGTTGCGTCCGCATCTTCGGCGCGGAGAAATCCAGTTGCGCTTCGGATATCTGGATTTGGTGCTCTTGTTCATCTGGTGGACATATCTTTATGCCTTTGCGGTTCTGCCGTGGCTGTATGCTTCGCCTTCCGTCGAACAATACAATTACAACTACAACCTGCTGGCCAACATTCAGAACATGGTGATCGTGGCCGGTTGGGGCGCCCTTTGGCTGGGATCGCGAGGAGCCTGGCGGGTTGTGTATGCCAACCTCTTCGGCGCCTCTGCCGCCTACTTGCTCTCCTCGCTTACGATCAATGTGGCTATCGCCAACAAACGGTACTACACCGGCAGCCTGTACGACCTTCCCCTCCTCTCCAATTTCCTGTGGTTCGCCTTGGCCGGAGTCATTGCGTATCAATATCGGGACAAGTTGGATGCTCCTTCCGGAAATGCCTTTGACTCCGATGCGGACTCCACCCTCGATGAGAGTGTTTGGCCTGCGCGCTTTGCCATGGCCGCCGTGATTTCCCTTCCCATCTTCGCGATCTATACGCTCCGCTTTGGTCACGAGAGCCTGGAAGTCCGCGATTTCCGCCTCATGGCAACTTTGATCGCTTCGGTTCCGCTCGCCCTGCTCATTTTTCTTCGCACCCACCTGGCCGATAAGGACCGCTCCCGGCTGTTGGCACGCTCTGAACAATCGATTGAGAATTTGAAGCGCTTGCAAGCGCAGATGGTGCAATCCGAAAAACTCGTTTCTCTTGGCCAGCTTGCCGCCGGCGCTGCGCACGAAATTAACAACCCGCTCGCGGCCATCCTCGGTTTTTCCGACTTGCTTGCCGACGATCCAACCGTTCCAGAAAAAGCGCGCGCCACGGCCGCAAAAATCCGCGATCAGGCGCGCCGCACAAAAACTTTGGTCGGCAATCTGCTGAGCTTCGCGCGCCAGGTCCCGGCCGAGCGGACGCTCCTGGATATCAACACCGTGGTGAACAATGCAGTGCAGCTCCGCGCGCTCGACCTTCGTTCCGGAACGTCCCGCATCGAGCTGAAACTTGAGTCCGTTCTTCCCGGCGTGCGCGGAGATGGGAATCAGTTGATGCAGGTTTTCTTCAACATTATCAGCAACGCCTTGGAAGCCATGGAAGCAGCCACGGGCGGTGTTCTGACGATCAAAACGATCCGCGACCGCGGCAACGTTGTCGTCCTGTTCTCCGACAGTGGTCCCGGCCTCAAGGACCCGCATCGCGTTTTCGATCCTTTCTATACGACGAAGCCGGTTGGCAAGGGCACGGGCCTGGGCCTCAGCATTTGCTTCGGTATCGTTCAAGAGCATGGCGGAAAAATTCTTTGCTACAACCGGCAGGAAGGCGGTGCGGTTTTCCGCGTGGAATTGCCGGCCGTTTTGGCGTCCTTCCCGGCTAAGGAATTGCACCTAGCGAACGCCTCCACACCCCCGCAAAAGCCCTCCTGACATCTTTTCCTCTCCGGCAATTCTCACCGCTTTGTCCAAAGATCAACACGACTCGTGCTAGAGTTTTGCTTCTCACTTTTGACGCCGGAAGGGGAGTTGCGATGCCGGAAATGGCCATTCAGACGCAAAAGTTGACAAGGAAATTCGGGAACCTCACCGCAGTCGACGGCGTAGATCTCCAGGTAGCGGCCGGACAATTCTTCGGCTTTCTAGGACCGAACGGAGCGGGAAAATCGACGACCATCAAGATTCTGACCGGCTTGCTCGCGCCGACCTCCGGCAGTATGCAGCTTCTGGCCGTGGATTTTGCTTCGAAACCGGTTGAAGTTAAACGCCAGATCGGCGTTGTGCCGGAAGGCATGGGACTTTTCGAGCGCTTGACGGGCTCAGAGTATCTGAAGTTCGTCGGCCGGATGTACGGTCTGGACCGCGCGACAACCCAGCGCCGTTCAGAGGAACTGCTTGATTTCATGCAACTCGCCGATCGGCCCAAGACCTTGATTGCGGACTACTCGCACGGGATGCAAAAGAAACTTGCTCTTGCCGCCGCCGTGATTCACGGGCCACGCATTCTGTTTCTCGACGAGCCGTTCGAAGGCGTGGATGCACTCGCGGCGGGCGCGTTGAAGGCGTTGCTGGCGCGCATGACGGAACGCGGCACAACAATTTTCCTGACCTCCCACGTCCTCGAAATTGTCGAGCGTCTGTGCAGTCACGTAGCCATCATTCATAAGGGGCGGCTTGTCGCGCAGGGTTCGCTGGAAGAATTGCGCGCGGGGATTTCCGGCGAGGCAGGAAGCAAGACCACACTGGAGCAAATTTTCCTTTCGATCCTTGGCCAGGACGGCACGGAACGCCCGCAACTCGAGGAGCTTTCGTGGCTGATGTGACGCGGTCCGTCGGCATCTTCGAGCAGATCCGCCTGGTTGCCGGACTTCGCTGGCGAATCCTGCGGAATGGCCTGCGTAAGAAAAATAATCGCCTCGATCTGATCGGCCTGATCTTTGTGGGTGTCTTCAGCGGCATCTTAGTTACCGGATTGAGTTTTGCCTTTTATGCAGGCGCCTACGCTTTTCTTTCCCAAGGCCGCCTGGAGTGGATGGCATTGCTTTTCTGGGGCATTTTTCTTTTCTGGCAGATTTTCCCTGTTTTTGTGGCGGGCTTCGGGGCGAATTTTGATTTCCGCACGCTGCTGCGGTTTCCGCTGAGCCTCCGCGCGTTCTACATCATTGGGTTGGCATATGGGTTCGCCGATTTCTCGGCGCTCGCGTCGGTCTGCTGGCTGCTGTCCATGACCGCCGGGGCCACGGTTGCCAAACCAGGCGTGTTGCCGGCCATGCTGCTGATCGTTGCTGTGTTTATGGTGCTCAACGTAACGCTTGAACGTCTTATTGGCTCCTGGCTGGAGCGCTTGCTCGCCCGGCGCCGCACCCGTGAACTTTTCCTCGGCCTATTTGTTCTCTCCATGATTTCGCTGAATTTTCTTTCGCCCCTGATGCAGCGTTACGGCGCTTCGGCGCGACCGGCATTCCAGCGCCTCCTTCCATACTTGGCATGGTTCCCGCCTTCGCTTGCGGGCGGCGCCCTTGCTGCAATCACCCGGCTGCGACCCGCGGAATTTCTGCTAAGTTCGGCTGTTCTCCTGATCTACCTGTTTTTCTTCAGCGCTCTCTTGTGGCGGCGCTTTTCTGCGCAATATCGCGGCGAAGAGCTCAGTGAAACCGCGGCGCCGGCACGCGCCGCCGTCCGTTCTATCCCGGCGACAGATGACGGTCCTGATCGCTTGAGTTTGCTTTCGCCCCCGGTGGCTGCGATTGTTCGCAAAGAATTCCGCTATCTCACTCGCAACGGTTTTGCCTATCTCAGCCTGCTGATGCCCCCGCTGCTGATACTGATCTTTAGCATGAATTTTTCCGGAAGGCACCCGACTGTGGGTGGCAAGGGCGTCTCCGCAGAGATGTTTTTCCCTGGCATGATGGCCTACCTCATCCTGATTCTGATGGCGCCAGCCTACAACAGCTTTGCCTATGAGGGCCGCGGCATTCAGACCTACTTCACCGCGCCGTTGCGTTTCCGCGATGTATTTCTCGGCAAGAATCTGATGCTCGTCTCCGTGCTCGCGGTGGAAATAACGCTTTCCCTGGCCATGCTCGCGTGGCGCGTCGGCTTGCCTTCGGCCCACATGCTGGTGGCTACCTGCGCCGCGATCATTTTCACCATCGTGGGGCAGCTCACGATTGCGAACTGGTCCTCGATCACCTTTCCACGCAAGATGGAATTCGGCCAGATGCGCGGCCAGCGTCAATCCGGCATGGCCGCGCTGGTT
Organism: Candidatus Acidiferrales bacterium; assembly: GCA_035603095.1. Lineage (GTDB taxonomy): Bacteria > Acidobacteriota > Terriglobia > Acidiferrales > UBA7541 > Acidiferrum. The sequence continues at coordinate 3,437 of DATNLB010000703.1, read as the reverse complement.
GCGTTTGGCTCGCAGATATTGATGGGTGGCATTTCCGCCGTGATACTTTTCACCGGAAACTGGACCGGCAATCTTTGGCTTCCCGCCGAAGCCTTCATCTTTTTGGCCGCGGCCGCTGTGGGAGGATACTTCGCCTCGCTCGACGCCTTGGCCACGCTTGCTGAGAAAAAAAAGGAAGTCTTGATCGAAGCTTTGTGCCGGTGATCCCTTGCGTTCCGTTCGCCGCTTACGAGCCCACGCATCCTACTTCTCTTTTCGCATGAATTCCGCGTAACGCGAGGCAATCGCGTGCCAGGAAAAATATTGCCGCTGGGCCACCCAGCTTCGCTGTGCCAGCGATGCACGATAGTGCTCGTCCTCCAGAACGTGTACTAATACGTTTCCCAGGTCGCCCTTCCTCTGCGGCGAAAAAAGCGCCAACCCCGCCTCGGTGATCGGCGCCGCCGTTTCCGGCCCCTCGAACGCGATCACCGGCAGGCCGCAGGCAATCCCGGCGATGGCGCTGCCTCGCCGAGTGGAAATGTGTCCGCGCACAAAAAGTAGAACGTCGGAAACGGTGAGACTGCGCACCACGTCCTTTCCCGGTAGCACACCCAGCACGTGGAGTTCAACCGTAGTATCTCGAAAGCGCTTCGTCAGCTCCGCCTCGGCGCTTTGCGCATTGCGGCCCAGAACAATTAACCGCAGATTCCCAACGCGCGAGGCGGCAAATCGAACGGCCTCGACGATATTCTCGATTTCCTTTCGTCCCGCTTCCCCTCCGGTAATGCCAAAGACCGCGACGCTCAATTTCTCGCCCATGGAAATGCCCTTTCTAGAGTTGGCGTCACTGGCCGTGGGCAAATTTGCCCCGACGGGAATGAAGTGTCCTTTGCCGGGATGGCGTTTGATCCAGGAAACATTTTTCATTGGAACGGTGAAAACAGCCGCGTCGGAAAGGCGCAGCGCTTCGAGCATGGCGCGCAATTGCGCGCGGCGCCGCAATCCGTCAATCACACGCGTTCCGCCGTAGGGTTCGACGTCGTGAAAAACCACCGCCACGCGGGCACCGGCGGCTTTGAGAGTTCTAAGAACGCGCGGAAATCGCACCGGGAAACCGCGCGCGGACCATGCCAGCGCCGTGTATTGCACCAGAACCCACGCTCCGTGCCACCCTTTTGCACGGTGTCGCAGCGCGCTCGCCGCGCGAGTCCACCCTCTTTCGGGCCACGCGACCCGCTCAATGATCAATTCGAAGTCTTGCGCCAGCAGAGCTTCGCCGAGGTAGCGGCAATACTCTTCCACCGCGTCGGTGGGCTTATCTTGCTTCCCGAGAATTGCTATGCAGTTCTGTCTCATTGCGACAAGACGATCACGCCACATTCCTCAAGGGACCAGCATGCCCAAGTAGGATGTCCAAGTGAAGAGAAGCCCAAGGAGAAGAGAAAGAAAATGGATGTGCATAAATCTCCTTCACCCGATAGGGCGACCCACGAAAACGGACCGCAGCTCATCTCGCCGTGGCCTGCGCCAACTGCGCGCGTTGCGATGCGATGATTTCTTCGAGGATTGCGTCCAGGCCGCGTGTAATTTTCCAATTCGGATAGTGGCTCTGGAATTTTCCTAGATTCGAGATGTAACAAATGTGGTCGCCCTTGCGCGCTTCGTCCACGTACCGCCAATCCAGCTTGCGTCCGGTCATCCGCTCGATCCGCTCGATAGCCTCCAGCATGGAAATGCTGTTCGCGCGGCCGCCCCCCAGGTTGTACACCTCGCCGGGCCGCGGATTAGCGGCAAACTCCTCGATCGCGCGCACCACGTCATGACTGTGAATATTGTCGCGTACCTGTTTGCCCTTGTAGCCAAAGACGGAATACCTGCCGCCGCTAAGTGTGACCTTCACCAAATACGACAAAAAACCATGCAACTCCACGCCGGAGTGCGATGGCCCCGTCAGGCAGCCGCCTCGAAAGATCCCCACCTTCATATTGAAGTAACGCCCATATTCTTGCGCGACAAGATCCGCCGCCGCTTTCGAAGCGCCGAAAAGCGAATGCAGCGTTTGATCGATCCGGCAGGTCTCGGCGACACCCGCGAAATCTTCCGCCCGCGCGTAGTCGTACCGCCTCTCCAACTCTGCAAGCGGAATCTCATTCGGCGCATCCCCGTAAACCTTGTTCGTGCTCAGAAATACGAATACCGCCTCGGGCGAATGCTGGCGCGTCGCTTCCAGGAGATTCACCGTGCCGAGCGCATTCACCTCGAAATCGAGCAGGGGAATCTCTCGCGCTTTATCGTGCGAAGGCTGCGCCGCGCAGTGGACGATCAAGTCGAAGCGTTGTGTTCGAAAGAGTTCTTCGATGGCTGTTCGGTCGCGAATGTCCAGCGCCGCGTGTGTGAACCGCTTGGTCACACCCTTCAGCCGCTCCAGATTCCAGAGCGTATCGCCTGCCGGGCCGAAGAAAACCCTCCGCATGTTGTTATCCACGCCCACAACTTCATGCCCCTGCCGGTCGAAATGCTCGACCGCTTCCGAACCGATCAGTCCGCTGCTGCCGGTAACCAGAACTTTCATCCGTTCGAATCCATTCCTCTCCCCCATGGGCCGTAAATCAAAAAAAAGCCTTGGGAGTGCCGCGAACCGCACGCCAGCTTAATCGCCGGCTGTCAGATGACCTACTCGGGACAGGCTGCGCCGCCGTCAATCCAAACTTTTACCTGCGCCACCGTATCTGCTCGTGAGAGGGGCGGTAATGTGCGGCCTTCCCCCGGACTCCAACCCCAGCCGACAAGGTCGTCATCCGCGATGTGGTGGAGCAGGTCCTGGAGAGATCGTCCCCCATTCTGCTTCGGATCCTTGATCTGCCTGCAAAGCTCGCCTGGTGAACGTCCAACAAACGCCAATTTGTGTTCGGGAGAAGGCAGTGCCCACTTCGGATTGCCGGGCGGCATATGCGCACCCGGAAGATTCGTTGCTTGATGGCATGTATCGCATCGCATGCCGTACACCCCGCGGCCATCCTTGCCTCGTCTTACGTTTTGAAGATGCACATGACTGTCGTCCCCCTGAAGAGGCGAATCACCTGCGGGATGACAATTCTGGCAGCGGGGTGAGGTTAGGACACGATAGACCTGCAGGAAGGCCGCGTGGGAGTCATTTGTGTCCGGCCTGGCCGCGCGAGCTGTCCATGAAGCCACGCAAAAGGCCGCAACTGCGCCGAACGCAAAGACTGCGAGCACGCGAACTATTGCCGGTTCGCTTCTCCAGCGCCGGTCTTTTTGGTTCGCCGTGAATGTAGTCATGATTTCGCTCCCTCGTGCGCAAGATCACTTGCGCGAATTGGCAGCCTGCGAATGCGTTTGCCGGTCACCGCGAAGATTGCGTTCGCCAGTGCCGGGGCGACCGGAGGCACACCCGGCTCGCCCACTCCTGTGGGGTTCTCGCTGCTCGGCACGAT
>DATNLB010000693.1:0-9990 GCA_035603095.1 Candidatus Acidiferrales bacterium | reverse complement strand
GCGCGGCAATGAATTGGAGCTACCTATACGCGTTCAGGCTTCCCACAGTTGTTCCGCAGGGACGGAGCACGCAGAAGTTCGCGTTGCGCACGAGCAAGGTTCTCGATGATGGTCGCAAGTGATGGCTAGGTCTGATCCATCCTCTCGCGAAGTGCTCAGACAGTGGCTCCGCCGGCCTGCTCGAAAGCATGAGCCAGTTGCAGGACGCGCGCCTCTCCAAAAGCCGCCCCGAAGATTTGCAGGCCCACCGGCAGCTTTCCATCCATCTTGCCACAGGGTATGGAAATCCCCGGGACCCCCGCCAGTGATCCCGTAACTGTATATATATCAGCAAGATACATCTGGAGTGGGTCGTCCGTGCGCTCACCCAACTTAAACGGTGGAACCGGAGAAGTCGGCGTCAGGATCGCATCCACCTTGGTAAACGCATCGCGAAAATCCTGGGCTATCAGCGAACGAACCTTCTGCCCCTTTAAGTAGTAGGCGTCGTAATAGCCCGCTGAAAGCACGTAGGTGCCGAGCACGATGCGGCGTTTCACCTCCGCGCCAAATCCGGCGCCCCGCGTCTTGCGATACATCGCGAGCAGGGAATCGTCATCCACGCGCAAGCCATACCGCACGCCGTCGTACCGCGCGAGGTTGGAACTCGCTTCCGCCGTCGCGATGATGTAGTAGGTGGCAATCGCGTAGTCCGTATGCGGCATGCGAATGTCAAGCAGTTGACATCCCAGTTTTTTGAATACTTCGATGCCCGCTTCGATCTTTTTCCGCACTCCCGCATCCATGCCTTCGGCGAAATACTCCTTGGGGATGCCCAGCCGCATCCCCTTCACGGGTTTCCCAAGTTCCGCCCGGTAATCGGGGACCGGCGCCGTCGTCGAAGTCGAATCGTGCGGATCCCGCCCGGCAATGACTTGCAGGACGGTTGCGACATCCCTGACATTGGTCGCGAGGGGGCCGATTCTGTCCAGTGAGGACGCAAACGCGATCAGTCCATACCGCGAAACGCGGCCATAGCTCCCCATCATCGCGGGGATCCCGCAAAACGAGCCGGGCTGCCGGATGGAACCGCCCGTATCCGTCCCGAGAGACGCCACCGTCAGTCCCGCCGCCACCACTGCGGCCGAACCCCCGCTCGATCCTCCGGGCACGCGGTCCGGCGACAGAGGATTCTTCACCGGGCCGTAAGCCGAGTTCTCATTCGAACTTCCCATCGCGAACTCGTCGCAGTTGGTCTTTCCCAGGATGACCGCGCCAGCTGCCTCCAGCCGCTCAACCGCGGTCGCGTCGTACGGCGGAATATAGTTCTGCAAAATCTTCGAACCGCACGTCGTCTTGATCCCGCGCGTACTGATGACGTCCTTGACGGCCACCGGCACTCCTGCCAGCGGCGGCAGCGGCTTTCCTTCCGCCACCAACGCATCGATTCTGTCGGTTTGCCTCCGTGCCCGCTCCGGCGAAAGCGTCAGGAAAGCATTCAGCTCCGGATTCCGCGATTCGATTCGTTTATAAAAGTCCGCAGCCAGCTCGCGCGCCGAAACCTTCTTCGCCGCCAGCGCTTCTCGCACTCCATCAACGGTCCAGTTCGCACTCATCTGGTCATGTTCTTTTGGAGGGGCACGATATATCGTGCCCTCCCGCCAGCATTTCCTGCGTTCTACCTGCGGAGCTGGCGCACTCAACTTCTCACTTCATTTTCTTCTCTTCACTGAAAACTGATAACTGATAACTGCCTACCTCTCAATCACCTTCGGCACCCGGAAATACGGCGGCTCGGGGTCCGGCGCGTGCTTCAGGACGTCCTCGGCCACCGCACACGGCACAATCAGGTCCTCGCGCAGCGTCGCATCCGCTGTTTGGTCGTCGCTCAGCACCTGCGCCATGGGCTCAACCTTGGTTGTGTCCAGCTCGTTCAGCTTTCCGATGTATTCCAGAATTTCGTCAATTTGCGCGCGGTACGTTTCCAGCTCGGCCTCGCTCAAGTCGAGATAAGCTAGTTCCGCCACCCGCAACACATCTTCCCGGCTGATTTTCACGGATTTCCTCGGTGATTTGCTATACGCTTTCAAATGAATTCTAGCACATCAAGCCTGGGGCTCCGCGGACCCTACTTGGACGCCGCCGAGTGGTCCATCTCCATCATGCTGTGGTGCATGCTCGCCATCCGCCAGCGTCCTTCGGACTTCTTGCACATGGCCATTCCGCGTCCGCTCAGCACTCCTCGCGCGGATTCAATCTTAAACTCATACTCGTACCACACCGCTTCTCCGATGGGGTGGAACGCACTCTCGCGAATCTCCAATCGGGCCGCCGGCTTCTGATGAAAATATCGCTCGCGGAAGTACCCGATCACCTGTTCCCGGCCATAGAGTTCGGTTTCCATGCTGAACAGCACGATCTTGGGGTCCAGGCAATCGCCGAAAGCCCGCTCGTCCGAAGAGTTGAATGCCTTCAGGCACTGAAGCATTTCACGGTGCATCTCCGCCGCAAGCTTCGAGGCGTGTTCCTCGCTTGCAGTGGTCACGTGAACGGTCTGCTTTTTCAGGTCGATGGTTGCTCCCAGCTTCGCCAGTAAATCCACGCCGAGGATCCCGTCGATCTTCCGCCCGCAGGCTTTGCCAATCGCGGACAGGTCAATAGCCAGCATCTCCAGTCTCATTAATTTTGTGTTGCCTACGGTAAGCTCGTCCAACGTGACCTGTCGCCCGCTAGTGGCCAGGGTTCCCGTCCACGAAGTTACCCGCGTGCCCTGGGCTTTTCCGGCTGCAAATGAATTGAGATTCAGCATGGAGGTCGCCGCCGTATCCACGAGAAACAACATCGGTTGGCTCTCGACGGTCACTTCGACAACTGGCAGCGCGTCGCAATGCTTGAGGGGGATTTCCTGCGCTCCTGCGGAGAAGGGAATGGTCCCAAGGAAAAGCGAAAACCATAACGGGCAGAGTAGGCAGTAGAAACGGCGAGCTCTCATAGCCACACCTCGCATTTCCCGAAGCCTATCATAAAAATACGAACGTTCGTGCTATTTATTTACGCGTGTTACAATCTTTTCATGCCAGCCGTTGCCCGTTCCTCTCGCAAGCCCCGTACTCCTCGCCCCCAGGCTCGCGGCCTTCGCACTCGCGAAGCCATCCTCGCCAGCGCCGTGGACATCGCCTCCGTGCACGGCCTCGACGGCCTGACCGTCGGTTCCCTCGCCACACAGCTTCGCATGAGCAAGAGCGGTCTTTTTGCACACTTTGGTTCCAAGGAAGAGCTGCAGTTGGCCACCATCGAGGTTGCCCGTCAAATTTTCATCGACAAGGTCACGCGGCCGGCTATCGCCGCTCCCAGGGGCATGCCCCGACTTTGGGGCCTCATCAATCTGTGGCTTGTCCTGGTGGAGAAGCGCGTATTCAGTGGGGGCTGTTTCTTCAGCGCCGCTTCGTTTGAATTTGATAGCAGGCGCGGCGTCGTCCACGACCGTATTGCCGCCATCATGCGCGAATGGATGGACGTTCTCACCCGCGCCGTGGAGCAAGCACAGAAGGCTGGCCACATTGGCGCAAAAGTGAATTCCACGCGCCTGGCCTACGAAATCCATGGTGTCGCTATGGGTGCCCACTGGGCGCATCAATTGCTTGACGACAAGGACTCCTATTCGCGTGCGCGCATCACCGTCCTCGAGAAACTGCGCAGCATCGCGACTCCCGCCTCCCCGCGTCTTCCCTAGGGGGACTTGCGTTTTTTCTAGCGGCAAATTACGCTGAAATCCTTCTGGGAGGTACTCACCATGACGCGCACGGTTCACTCCGCCGATGATTCCGCCGCCGATGGCGTCACCCGCCGCGAATTCCTCGGCGCCATGGTGACCACTTCGCTTCTCGCCGGCGTTGCTGGCCCGGACCTTTGGGCCGCCGGCAACGAAAACGGCATTCCTTATCGCAAACTCGGTCGCACCGGCGAACGCGTCTCTCTGATGGGCCTCGGCGGCTATCACATTGGTATGCAGTCCGACGAGCAGGAAAGCATCAAGATCATCCGCACCGCTCTCGACGGTGGCATCAACTTCCTCGACAACTGCTGGGACTACAATGGCGGCAGCAGTGAGATCCGCATGGGCAAGGCGCTGCGCGACGGCTACCGTCAGAAGGCCTTCCTCATGACCAAAATCGATGGGCAGACCAGCAAGGCCGCCGCCGTGCAGCTCGATGAATCGCTGCGCCGCCTTCAGACCGACCACATCGATCTTCTCCAGTTCCACGAAGTCATTCGCATGACCGACCCGGAGCGCATCTTCGCTCCCGGCGGCGGCATGGAAGCGGTCCTCGAAGCGAAAAAAGCCGGCAAGGTTCGCTACATTGGTTTCACGGGGCATAAGAATCCCGCGATGCACCTGCACATGCTCGAAACTGCCGCCACGCATCAGTTTCATTTCGACGCCGTCCAGATGCCCCTCAACGCTATGGACGCGCACTACGAGAGTTTTGGGCAAAAAGTCCTTCCCATCCTCGTGAAAAATGAAATCGGCGTCCTCGGCATGAAGCCCATGGGCGCCGGGCTCCTGCTCAAAAGCAACACCGTCTCTCCCGTCGAGTGTCTGCGCTACGCCATGAGCTTGCCCACCAGCGTCGTCATCACCGGCTGCGAATCCCTTGCCAACGTGCACCAGGCTCTTGATGTCGCGCGGAATTTCAAGCCGCTAACCACCGCTGAGTCCGCCGCTCTTCTTGCCAAGACGGAGCAAGCCGCTCGCGCAGGCCAGTTCGAAGGCTACAAGACCACCAACAACTTCGACGGCACCGTCCACAATCCGCAGTGGCTCGGCTAGTCCGGTTTTTTTACAACTCTTCGCAACTCTGCTCAGTAGTGTGTAAAAAATGGGATTAGCGAGCGGGAACGACTTCGGTTAACTTGCGGGGATACTTCTTTGCGATGTAGTTGTCGACGAGCGCCTGAAACGCAACGGCCAGCTCATCATAAGTGCCTTCGAGCGTCACATCCTTTTGCCCGTCGATGTACACAGGGCAGCGCGGCGCCTCGCCCGTGCCCGGCAGGCTGATGCCGATGTTGGCGGCTTTCGATTCGCCCGGACCGTTCACGATGCAACCCATCACCGCGAGGGTCATCTCTTCAACGCCTTCGTATTGCGTTTTCCAGATGGGCATCATGTCTCGGATGTAGCCCTGAACGCTTTCCGCCAGCTCCTGAAACGTGGTGCTCGTCGTGCGCCCGCAGCCGGGGCACGCCGTCACGCTAGGCGCAAACGAGCGCAGCCCCAGCGCCTGCAGCAGTTCGCACGCGGCGTAAACTTCTTCGCGGCGGTCGCCCCCTGGTTTGGGCGTAAGCGAAATGCGAATCGTATCCCCAATGCCTTCGTAGAGCAGCACTCCCAGCGACGCCGCCGACCAAATCTGCCCCTTCATGCCCATCCCGGCCTCGGTGAGGCCCAAGTGCAGCGGCTGTTCGGTCTTCGCGGAAAGGTCGCGGTAAACCGTGATGAGGTCCCGCGGCCGCGAAGTCTTGCACGAAATAATGATTTGGTCGTGCCGCAGCCCGGACTCCAGCGCCAGTTCCGTCGATTGCAGCGCCGAAAGCACCATGCAATCGTTGATGATCTCTTCGGACTCCTTGCCGAGATTCTTGTCCGTGTTCTCCTGCATCTTGCGCATCACCAGCTCTTGATTCAGCGAGCCGCCGTTCACGCCGATTCGAACGGGCTTGCCGTGGTCGCGCGCGATTTTGCAAATGGTGGAGAACTGCTCGTCGCGCCGCTGCCCCGCGCCCACATTTCCCGGATTGATGCGGTATTTATCCAGCGCTTTCGCGCATTCCGGATACTTCGTCAGCAGCACGTGCCCGTTGTAATGAAAATCTCCGATGATGGGAGCGTCGCATCCTGCATCGAGCATCCGTCTTTTAATTTCCGGCACCGCTGCCGCCGCTTCCGGCACATTGACCGTCCAGCGCACAATCTCCGACCCCGCCTCGGCCAGCTCCAAAGTCTGCTTCAGTGTTGTCTCGATGTCTGCGGTATCCGTATTCGTCATGGACTGCACGACGATGGGTGCGCCCCCGCCCACGCGCACGTGTCCTACCTTCACGCCATAAGTCTTCCGCCGCGGATGGCGGCTCGCGGCAGCGTCAAATCCTTCAATCTGTGTAAGCATTCCCCTTAATTCTATCGTGATTTGCCCCTTCCGCGAAATCGAGTGTGATCGCAGTTGATGAGGTGGTCGTTGCTCTTCGAATCCAAGGGGGCTTCCGGCGGGGAGTAAACCAGAGCTCACCGACGTGCCTGAGCTCGCCTCGCTCCGCTTGCCAGACAGTCGTCGCCATCCTTATTTCTCGAAATTGACTTCTCGGAGGCCTTACATTTCAGCGGCTTTACAAGGTTGTGGGCGCCAGGGCAGGATCGTCTTTCTGCGGTTTCTCAAGCTCGACGGCCACGTGAGCGAGTCTTTCCAATTCACTCCTCAGCTCGACCCAATACTCGGAGCCGATCGTCGCCACGAATCGTTCGTGCGCCGCGCGCCAGGCGGGCAGGCTCCGCGCGAGCGTGCGCTCTCCCTTGGCCGTAATCGTCAAAAAACGCTGCCGCATGGCCGCGCGATTCGAAATGGCGACGAGCCCCTCTTTCTGCAAGAGCCGCAGGCTCCTCGTCAGTGTCGTGCTGTCAATGGCCAGCACGTCCGCGAGGGCCCCCATGGAAACCGGCTGGTTCTTCGCGATGCCCACCAAAATGGCGAACTGTGTCGAGCGAATACCCGTTTCCTGCAGCGCCAAGTCGTACAACCGCGTGACCGCGCGCGCCGTCCTTCGAAAGTTGAACGAAGCGCAGTAGCCCGTTCCGTGCAGGTCCAGCGGGGAGGATTTTGTTCTCATTTTCGGCATTCCAAAGCTTGACTTGTATATACATCTTAAGATATAACTGACCTCAACGTGATGTCAAGCGACGGCATTCATGCCCCGGTCGGGCGCCGTTCCGCGAGTGGAATAAATCGAATGTTGAATCAGTCTAAAGCTGTGAACGAAGGTGATTTCCATGATTACACCACTGGTTCCCACACGCTCGCCGGAACAAAACCAAGTTTTGAATAGCCCCACACTCGCTCCCGAACGTTACGTCTGTTTTGGCGCGTTTCACCTGGACTTAAAAAAGGAAGAACTCTTCAAGGACGGCACGCGCGTAAAGCTGCAGGGCAAGGTCTATCAGGCCCTCCTGGCCCTCCTTCAAAAACCGGGCGAAATCGTGACGCGCGAAGAGCTGCGCATGCAACTCTGGCCGGCGGACACCCACGTCAACTACGATGCCAACGTAAACACCACCGTGAACAAGCTCCGCCAGGTTCTGGGCGATTCACCCGATCAGCCCGCTTTCGTGGACACCATCCCGCGCAAGGGCTACAGCTTTGTCGGCCAAGTAAGATACGTCGACCAGCCCGTTGCGCAACTGTCGCCAAAGGTGGCGGAACTCTCGGCCATCGCGATGGAGCAGCAGCACGCAGAGAGCAGGGCGTCGTTCTTTCGCACCGCTATTCTTTCCAAATGGTTTACCGCCGCGGTGGTCGTTCTGGTGATCGCCAGCATGTTGTTCGGCGCGGCGCTGGTGTTGTACGCCCACCGCTGATTCCAGCCGCCCCTCCCCATAAATCTCAGGCGAGCCCGGCGCCATCAGAGAGAGCCGCGCAGCCCCAATGCGTCGGCGTGCTCCCGCAGCGCGCCGATGCAGAAAGCGATGTGCTCTTCCAGCGGCACGCCGAGCTCTTCGGCGCCCTTGCGCACATCCTCGCGCGACACTCCCTTGGCGAAGAGTTTGTCTTTCAAGCGGCGCTTCACGGAATCCACTTCCAGATCCAAAATGCTTTTCGACGGGCGCACGTACGCGCAAGCGGTCAGGAAGCCGGCCAGCTCGTCGCAGGCGAAGAGCGTATGCTCCAGCGCGGATTGGCGCGGCACATTGCAATAATCCGCGTGCGAGAGGATCGCGCGGACGATCTCCTCGGAGTAGCCCATTTCGCGCAAAATCTTTGCGCCTTCGGAAGGATGCCCCACTTCGGCGGAGTGCTCCTGATTGGGCCAGCGCTCGTAATCGAAATCATGCAGCAGCGCCGCCAGGCCCCAGGCCTCTTCATCGGCGCCGGATTTACGCGCATAAGCGCGGACGCACGCTTCCACCGCGAGCATATGTTTTCGCAGGCTCTCCGAAGCGGTGTACTCGCACAGCAGTTTCCAGGCGTCATAGCGTGTCGGCATCCGTCTCTCCCCGTAGTGGCCGGTCTTCAGACCGGTTCTTGGCTCTCCAGATCGTGCCCTCTCTTCGACTCTCCTCCAAAATGAGCAGTAGTGTACCGTGAGAGGCAGGAAGTAATGAAGCAGGCAGATGGAGGGACCCGTGGACCAATACGTCTTTGTGCGCCTGCATGCACATGAGGGGCAGGAGAGCGCCGTAGAGGAGGCATTGCGCGGCGTGACCGGGCCATCCCGCGAGGAGGCCGGCTGCCTGAGTTTCCACACCTTCCGCTCGATGCGGGACCGCCGGCTCTTCTACATTCATTCGCGCTGGGTGGACGAAGCCGCATTCCAAGCCCACGCGGAATTGCCCCATACCCTTCGATTCCTCAAACGCGTCGATGCGCTCCTCGATCAGCCCCGCGATGTTACGCGGACCGAGATGATTGGCTGAGCCCCACCCCTGTAGTGGCGGGTCCTCAGACCCGCGCTTTTGACCTTTCCTTCTGCCAGCCGGATGTCCCTCACGCCGCTTTTGCGTGCAGGATTCTTGTCTACCAGTTCGAGGCGTATCAACAATGCTGCCCTCGCGACGCGAGTTGTCTCAATGGAGCAAAGCGACGTCACGCGAAGGCGCGGAGCTGACAGCAAGCGATGGGGCGCGCAGCTTTGCTTCGGCAAGTTGCGCGGGAGTCAATTGAGCTTCGAGCGACAGGAGCGTGGCGTTGCCCCGGGTGTCGCCTTGCAAGGCGGCGGAGGAGATCCAAAGATAAGCGGATGGCAGATCTTTTGGCGTGCCGCGGCCGGCGGCGTACATGGAGCCGAGCATGATGCGCGCTCCGGTGTGTCCCTGGAGCGCCGCTTTGCGGAACCACTCGAACGCCGCGGCGTCGTCTTGGGCCACTCCTTCACCGTGGAGATAAAGATCGGCGAGGCTGAACTGCGCCTGCGGCTGGCCGGTTTCCGCAGCTTGGCGATACCAGCGTGCCGCGGCGCCGTGATCCTGAGGGACGCCGAGGCCGCGGGTGTACAAGTAGGCGAGGTTTACTGCGGCGGCCGTATCGCCGCCACGCGCGGCTTGCTCAAAGAAGCGGAACGCTTCCGCGTAATCCTGGGGCACGCCGCAACCTTTGAAGTACAGGATGCCGAGATTGTAAAACGCCGGCGAGTAGCCGCGGTCTGCAGCCGCGTGCAGCCAGTACAGCGCAGCACCGGCGTTTGGAGCAGCGCCCCATCCGGCAAGCGAAGTCACGGCAAGATTCACCATGGCGGCGGGGCGGCCCCGGCGCGCTTCCCGTTCGAAGATTTTGTACGCGGCGCTGGCGGCGCGGTCTGCGGAGGCGCTAGGAGCGACGCCGCCCTTTGCGGCGTTTCCAAGCGCGCTTCGCTGAGCGCTGGCAAGCTCCGGGACGGGGCTTACGCGGATCGCGCGACCCTCCGGAACGATAAGCGCGGCCAGGTCCGACGGGACACAAGCCGAAAGTGAGGAAACTTCATTTTGTTGAGCGCGAACCAACGGCGGCAAGAACAAAACACCGAGAACCGCTACAGAGCACACGCCGCAATACCGGCGGACTCCCAGGATCATCCCGTTCTCATCGAATCGTGGCATGGCTATCCTCCTCCCGAAGAGCAGACTTGATAGAACCGCAAGGGACCGGAGACCCGAGTAGGCAGATTCCCTACCTGTAGATCTTCTATCTATATACCTAGACGTCCTACTCGTCAAAATGTTCCATGAAAAATAGACCGGGAGGGCAACTTTTTGATTATTCGTAG
>DATNLB010000603.1:0-2207 GCA_035603095.1 Candidatus Acidiferrales bacterium | reverse complement strand
TGGGGAGATTATCCCATTGCTAAGGTGAAACCAGTCCTCGTCGAAGAGTGGATCAGCAAGCTCGATTTGGCGCCCAAGAGCAAGGGGCATGTTCGCAGCATTATGCACATTCTGTTTCAGTGGGCCATGAAGTGGGAATTGATGGACCTTCAAATCAATCCCATGAAGCTGGTTCATGTGAAGGGATCCTCGAAGAGGTTGCGGGAGCCAGTGACACTGACTCGAAAGCAGTTCCATCACGTACTGCGCTTTGTGGTGGAACCGTTCCGCACCTTCGCGTTGTTTTGGAGAGGTTGCGTCTTCTCGTAACTCCTTTCGATTCTGACAAGGGGTGAATTCGACTCCCACACGCTTCTGCCATAGCTTTACTTTCTTTCAAAGACTTGGCGGATTCGCAAGGCAGTAAAAGGCAGCAATAAGAGATTTAGGCCCCGGAGCGGGGCGCGACTGTTCCGCGTGGCAACTGGACGGAGTCACATGGCTGCCGTGAACTTGATTGGCTCATACAATTACGCGCTCGTGGCGCTTTCGGTGTTGATCGCCATCTTTGCGTCGTACGCTGCTCTGGATCTTGCAGGTCGCGTAACGGCCGCGGGCGGTTGGACTCGCGCGATCTGGCTGCTAGGCGGGGCCGGTGCAATGGGGACGGGCATTTGGTCCATGCACTACATTGGGATGCTGGCGTTCATCCTGCCAATTCCCGTGGCCTACCATTGGCCGACCGTTCTGCTGTCACTCTTTGCGGCCATTCTCGCATCGGTCGTTGCGCTGGGTGTGGTGAGCCGTCAGAAAATGGGTTGGTTCCGAGCGCTCGGCGGTAGTGTCCTGATGGGCGCGGGTATTGCAAGCATGCATTACATCGGCATGGCCGCCATGCGTCTACCTGCCGTATGCCAGTTTAATTCCTTTCTCGCCGTCCTGTCCGTCGTGTTCGCGGTTCTGATTTCTCTCGCCGCCCTTTGGATTACCTTTCACTTGCGAGATAGGAAAACGGGGATTGGCTGGCAAAAGTTAACCGGGGCAGTCGTGATGGGTGCCGCCATCCCCGTCATGCATTACACCGGCATGGCCGCCGCCAGTTTCACGCCCTCCGGCGCGCCGGCGGACCTGTCTCATGCCGTAAGCATCTCCACACTTGGCACTGCCGGAATTGCCGCCGCCACCTTTATCGTCCTCGGGCTGGCTCTGCTGACGTCCTGGGTTGATAGGCAATTCGCTACTGAGGCTTTGGAAGTCCAGGAAGAGAAGCTGCAGCGGAGCGAGGCGTACTTGGCGGAAGCTCAAAGGCTCAGTCATACGGGGAGCTTCGGCTGGAGGCCCTCCACCGGCGAGATCCTCTGCTCTGAGGAGACCTTTCGAATCTTCCAATATGACCGAGCGACGAAACCGACCGTGGAACTTATTCTCCAACGGGTTCATCCGGAAGATACGGCGTTCGTGAAGCAGACCATCGAGCGCGCGGCGCAGGATGGGAAGGATTTTGAGCATGAATATCGCTTGGTGATGCCGGATAGTTCCGTCAAATATGTCCATGTTATGGCTCATGCCTTAACCCATGAATCGGGCGGCGTGGAGTTTGTCGGAGCGGTAATGGACGTCAGCGATCGTAAGCGCGCGGAAGAGGAAGTCCGGCGAAGTGAAGCTCTTGCGGAACAACGTCTTCGGCTTGTGGTGGACACAACTCCCGCGATGCTAAACAGTTGTCGTCCTGACGGTTACCTTGATTACGTGAATAAAGGTTGGCTGGATTATTTCGGGTTTTCTTTGGAGACGGCACTGGACCGTGCTGACGTGATGAAAATGTCCCCGCCTTCGAAAGCCGATATGTACGGTTCGGACTGGCAGCCGGTAATCCATCCCGAAGATCTTCCGGGGTTTACGGATCACTGGAAATCGATGCTGGTGTCCGGTAAACCGGGCGAGCGCGAAGCACGCGTGCGCCGCTTCGACGGAGTGTATCGCTGGCACTTGTTTCGCGTTGTGCCTCTTTATGACGAAACAGGGAAACCAGTCAAATGGTATGCATCCGCCTTTGATATCGAGGACCGTAAGCGGGCAGAAGAAGCGTTGCGGCGGAGCGAGGGTTACTTAGCGGAAGCACAGAGGTTGACGCGTACGGGGAGTTGGGCATGGAACGCGGCCACCAGACATAGTGTCTACTGGTCACAGGAAAATTATCGCTTGTTTGGCTTCGATCCGGAAGGGGG
>DATNLB010000330.1:0-2331 GCA_035603095.1 Candidatus Acidiferrales bacterium | reverse complement strand
TTCCATTTTCTTGGCGCTGGCGATTGGCGTTGGGGTTGCCGTCTTGTCCGCCTATTCGCCTGCACGCGAAGCCTCCATGGTCTCTCCTGTCGAGGCCATGGCGCAGGGTAGGCGCGAATACGACGTGCGCGTCCAAAAAACCCGTGATTTGTGGTGGGCTCTTGTGCTCGGTCTCCTGGCAACTGCGGCCGCGGGCGTGCCCGCGGTCGCTGGCAAGCCGCTCTTTGGTTACCTGGCGGCGATTTTGCTGGTGGCAGCTTCCGCTTTGGCAATCCCTGCATTTGCCGCCGCGCTCACTTCGCTCTCTTCGAGGTTCATCGGCAAACTGCTCGGGATTGAGGCCATGCTTGCCTCGCGGAGTCTCGCAGCTTCACTGCGCCGAACTTCCGTCCTCGTCGGGGCGCTCTCGACAGCCATCGCCATGATGACTTCGGTCGGCATCATGGTGGGGAGTTTCCGTGAAACAGTCATGCTCTGGATGAACGATCGCTTGCCCGCCGATCTCTATTTGCGCCCCGCCGGCGGCCCTGCGGCAGACCGCCACCCCACGATCTCTCTCGATCTGGCTCAGAAAATCGAGGCGCTGCCAGGTGTCGAGGCCGTCGCCCGTCTCCGGGCTTATGAGATCAGCTATGACGGCATGCCGGTCACTCTGGCGTCCATTGATCCGCAAGCGCTTCGCAAGTCCCGCCGCTCGGATTTTTTCTCGGGCCGTCCTATCGAGCAGGTGCTTGCCGAGCTGCGTGATTCGAACGCTGTCATAGTCAGCGAGCCCTTCACATACAAGCATCACGTAAGGGCGGGCGATTCCATTGCGCTTTCGCTTGGAGCGGCTCAGGCCACTTTCCGCATTGCTGACGTTTACTATGACTACTCGAGCGAGCGCGGGAACATCGTCATGTCTCGTAGCACCATGCTTCGCTACCTGCCCGACCCCACCCCCTCCAATCTTGCGGTCTACGTCGCTCCAGCAACACAAGTGGAAACCGTGCGCGTCGAAATTGAACAGGCAGCCGCTGGCCACCGCGTGCTTATGTTTTCGAATCGAGACTTGCGCGCCGAAGCCATCCGCATCTTTGACCGCACGTTTGCCATCACCTATGCATTGGAAGCAGTCGCGGTCATCGTCGCGGTTATGGGCATTGCCGGAGCGCTTCTTGCTCTGGTGATTGACCGCCGCCGCGAACTTGGCCTGCTTCGATTTCTTGGCGCGGCCACCGGGCAAGTTCGAAAGCTGATACTCGTCGAGGCCGGCTTGCTTGGACTTCTGGCCAATCTTGCCGGTCTGGCGCTGGGCTTTGCGCTGTCGCTCATCCTCATCTACGTAATCAATAAGCAGTCGTTCGGCTGGACCATCCGGTTTCACTGGCCGGTGGAAGTTCTCCTTGGCGCGCTGACGGTCGTGTATGGGGCGACCGTGCTTGCGGGGCTCTATCCGGCACAGGTCGCCGTGCGCTTGAACCCGCTTGAGGTAGTGCATGAAGAATAGGCTCGCAGGCATCGCGGCCGCGTTGCTTTTCCTGCAGCCTCTTGCAGCGCAATACCGTCCTGCCTTACCGGGATACCGGTACGAATTCCCGCGCGATCATTTCAATCATCCGGATTTTCAGACGGAATGGTGGTACTACACCGGAAATCTGAAATCTTCTGATGGCCGGCGGTTCGGATTCGAACTGACTTTCTTCCGGCAAGCCGTCAGCCGCGATCCCGCCAGGAACTCCGCCTGGGACGTGCGGGATCTCTACCTCGCGCATCTCGCTTTGAGCGATCTGGATGGCGGGAAGTTTTATCACGCGGAACGATCCAATCGATCCAGCCCAGGCATCGCCGCTGCGAGCGAATCCCTCGGGCGCATCTGGAATGGCAATTGGCAGATTGAATGGCACGGCAGCGACCAGGAGCTGAATGCGGTCGATGAGCGCTTTCAACTTCACTTGACGCTGCACCCGGAAAAACCACCCGTCATTCACGGTGAAAACGGCGTCAGCCAAAAGGCAGAGGGGCCGGGCCGCGCCTCACACTATGTTTCTCTCACGCGCCTGGCGACCTCGGGTGTCATCGAGCTCAGCGGCAAGAGATTTGAAGTGAGCGGAACGAGTTGGATGGACCACGAGTTCTTCACCCATCAGCTTGAGCCCAACCAAACCGGCTGGGACTGGCTGAGCCTCCAACTTGAGGACCGCACGGAGGTGATGCTCTTTCACATTCGCCGCAAGGATGGTTCGATTGATCCGTACTCGGCCGGCACTTACGTTGATGCAGAAGGAAAGACGACACACCTGCGCTCGGGTGATTTCATGCTGCAGCCCGTTGGAGAAAAATGGACGAGCC
>DATNLB010000179.1:0-6996 GCA_035603095.1 Candidatus Acidiferrales bacterium | reverse complement strand
CGAGGCCCGGTCGATCTCGTCCCGTAATACCAGGTTTTCGCGATAGAGTTGGTCCTTGAGTTTCTTGTTCTCATCGAAGGCCTGCCGCAGGGCCTCCTCGGCGCGCTGACGTTCTTGTACTTCCGTTGTCAGCTCCTCGTTGACTGCCGCAAGCTGGCCGGTTCGCTCGATCACCCGCTGTTCGAGTTCCTCGTTCAAACGCTTGATCTCAGCCTTAGCCTGTTTATGCCCCGCAGTCTCGATAACATGCCAACTACCGCGCCGCCTTGTGACCGCGAACTGATGCGTCCGTACTACATCCAGGATTTCCACAGCTCCGCATGCCGCGAGCGGGTAGGTGCAAAGCACCGAGAGACGCTGATTGGCTATGCACCCGTTGAGCGCGTCTTCGTATTCACAGAAGTCGTTCCAATGTTTCCTTTCGAGCCAGGCGGTGTCACCGGTTACTCGGACTCCGGCGTAACCTTCAGCGGATGCTCGCGCCAGCTTCTCATTCCAACCGGCAATTACTCTCTTGAGATCAAACGTGCCATCCTGCAGATACCAGTCGCGAGCCGCGACGATCTCGATGCTATTCCCAAGCAGGTAGCGAGCGAAATCGGGAACGGCTTGCTGCAGCGCTTGCAGGGCGTCCTCCTTTGTAACCGGCGGGGCTACCACCCATAAGCAGAATTCCTCGCTTTGCAATCCAGCCCTGCAGTAAGGGACCGCTGTTTCGAGCAGATCCACCTTCGTGTCGTAAAACAGGCAAAAGTGGGTACCCCAAGGCATATCGCCGATGACATCGACGCCCGTATTTCGTAGCCCAGTTGCGTTGGTAGTTATCATCGCGCGATGGTTGTCCTCCACCTTGAGCGCACGCGCCCGGCGCGAGACCGTGCGCTCACCCTAATCCTTGACTCCCCACCGTCGAGAGCATCCGCCCGTGCGGGGATCAGCCGCGCCGGGCTGCGTTGTGCGATCTAGGCAGTGGAGAGGGCGCTCCCTCCTGGATGGTTGACGGTCACGGTAGCAGCAGGGCACCCTCACAGTGGCCAAAAAGCCAAGTCTATCCCAATTTCGGTCGAGCCGCTGTTGGCAGGACCGGATAGCGAGTCATTCCAGCCCGGCGTTCGCTCACCTCTACCATGCGCGCCCAGGCCGTAACGTCAAAATCGCATGTCCGGCAAAACCGTGGAAGAGTCGACATCTGTCGACAAACTCATCTGCCGCCACTGTGCGGCCTCAGCTTCCCGCGTCTTCTCGGCTTCGCCGGCGAAGCGAACCGCGTCGCTGCCGATCAACAGGTGCGCCGGAAGGCTGTCACTCGCCGCCAGACGGAGCACAACCTGAGCCACCTTGACGGGATCGCTGACCTCTTTACCCCAATACGATTTCAAGGCCTTGGCAACAGCGCCAACGGACGGTTCATAGTCGGGGAGGAGTTCGGGCGTGTCCTGGTTCGCGCGGGCACCCCAGTTCGTCCGCATTCCGCCGGGTTCAAGGGCGCAAACCTTCACCCCGAACGGGGACAGTTCCTGGGCAAGAGATTCCGTAAAGCCTCCAACAGCCCATTTCGCTGCATGGTAAGGCGTGCTGCCAGGTCGGGTCAGGCGGCCGCCGACCGACGATATCTGGAGGATGCAGCCGCTCCTTTGCTTGCGCATGTGCGGTACGGCCGCACGGGTGACGTTAACGACGCCATAGAAGTTGGTGTCAATCACCGCCTTGAACCTCTCCGCGCTCAACTGCTCGAACGGCGCAATATCGCCGAACCCGGCGTTATTAACGACCACGTCGAGACGCCCAAACGCGTCAAGTGCTACCTGCACGGCGGCCTGAGCCGCGCTTTCATCCGCCACGTCAAGAGAAACCGCGCGGACGCGCTCGCCGAATTTATTTACCAAGTCATCCAGTCGTCTCGGGTCCCGCGCTGTGGCGACTAGTCGATCGCCCGATTCGAGCACAGCCTCCGCAATGTTCCGGCCCAAACCACTGGCGCTGCCGGTTACCAACCATACTTTGTCCATAAATACCTCCCTTTGTTGCCTAGTTAACAGGTCGTTTGAGCTCTGCCCTCAACTGGGAGGGTGTCGTCCCTTCCCACGTTCGGAAAGCTCGATAAAAAGAATTCGAATCCTCGTAGCCGAGCAGGTACGCCACCTCTGCGACATCGATATCCGGCCGGTTGAGATACTCGCGCGCCAGTTCCTGGCGCGCCTCCAGAAGCAACTTACGAAAAGTCGTCCCGTCGTCGTCGATCCGCCTCTGCAGGGTCCGATCGCTTAGCCCAAGCTCACGCGCCACGGCCGAGACGTCGGGACGGGCCCCGGCCAGCAGGCGTTTAAGAATCCATTTCACTTGCTCGCTGATCGAACGCTGCGCACGTTGCTCTTTCAAAGCTTTGTCGAGTTGTGGGTCCAACATTTCAAGCAACTCGGCATTGTGGGTGAGGAACGGCCGGTCGAGATCGGCCGTGTGGAGGACGAGGACATTCCGGCGCGCTCCGAATTTGACCGGGCATTTGAAATAAGCTTCGTGGACCCTGGTCGCTTCTGCTTTGCGCTTGAGCTCCACCCTTTTCGGATTCACCGGATGCCCCGTACCACGGCGACCGAGTTCAACGAATGACGCAAAGGCGGCGTCCGTCAAGAGGGGCGGCGTTTCCTCCTGCGCGTGTTGCCACACGGGCTCTATTAAGCATTCGTCTTTGCTGATTTTGATTTGCAGTTCCTCGGGCGTACACAGTTGCTTGAAGCGAGCAAGGCGCGCGAGAGCGTCGCGGTAGTCGCGGGCGTAGTAGGCCGCCATTGTTGACGGTGGCCGATTTCCAACATCGATCTGGGTGGCAATTTTCAGACCTGCGGCGGCATCGGAAGAAAGCTCGCCTACGGCACGCCAAAGCGCGAAGAATTGCGCTGTGGTCACAAGGTTCTTCTTGCCGTCATAGACTGTCACTGGCACCCGAGCTTGGCCCAGCACGGCTGCCGGCGTGAGTCCGATCTTACCGAGCCCTATCCAAAAGGCGTTCGCGGCTTTGAAACGGTCTGGTACGTTGACGGTCATCTTTCTCTCACTGCTCAGTTGACACGGCCTTCCCATTTCGGGACATTTCTCGGGTTAGCTGATGATCGCTTTGGGCTCCAGATACTCCTGCAGTCCGAAGATCCCGCCTTCCCGACCAATTCCCGATTGTTTGAACCCGCCGAAGGGAGCAAACGGATCGTGGCCTATTGTATTGATGAGGACCCGGCCGGCAGCAAGTTTGCGCGCCACACGGTTCGCGCGTTCCGGGTCGGCCGAGCTTACGTAAGCGATGAGCCCGAATTCCGTGTCGTTGGCTATTTCAATGGCTTCAGCTTCCGTCTTGTACGTCAATATCGACAAGACCGGTCCGAAGATCTCTTCCTTCGCGATCCGCATGTCACGCGTGACGTTGGCGAACACGGTGGGCTTCACGAAATTCCCATCCTCAAGCCCGGAAGGATGACCTTCCCCGCCGATAACGAGTTCCGCGCCTTCCTCGATGCCCGACTGGATGTATTCCTGAACGCGCTTATACTGCTTTATGCTTGCCAATGGGCCGAGAGTCACATCCTTGTTTCGCGGATCGCCCATCTTGATTTGTTCGACGGCCGCTCTCACCAATCGCTTCACTTCGCCCAGCCGGTCTTCCGGCACGATCAGGCGCGAAGCCGCGATGCAGGCTTGACCGTTGTTCAGGTAACAGGCTGCGACAGCCATCGGAATGGCAGTGGAGAAATCGGCGTCGTCCAGAATGATGTTCGGCGACTTGCCGCCGAGTTCCAGCGTCAAGCGCTTCATCGTGTCCAGGGAGTTCTTCGCGACCAGTTTTCCGATCTGCGTCGAACCGGTGAACGCGATCTTTTGAATGTCGGGACTTTTCGTCAACTCCGTCCCGACGACCTCACCGAGGCCGGTCACGAAATTGATAACGCCAGGAGGCAAACCGGCTTCATGAAAAGCGTCCATCAACACTTCCGTTTGCATCGCGCTCATCTCGCTGGGCTTGATGACAACAGTGCATCCGGCAGCGATTGCCGGAGCCACCTTGATCGCGATCGAACCGGCGCTCGAATTCCAAGGCGTAAATATGCCCACCACGCCCGCCGGTTCCATGACGACTTTGGAAGTCCCGACAGTTCTTGCCAGATCGAAGTCCTTGAGAACTTCTTTGAAGTGCAGGAAAATGTTAGCCGCGAGGTTGTTCGAGCCCTTCGCGCGGTCTTGCGGAGCGCCGTATTCCAGAACCGTCGCGTCAACGAGTTGATCCATTCGCTTGGCAACGGCATCATGCAACCGCTGCAAGCAGTCCATGCGGTATTCCTTGCTGCTTTGCGAAAAGGTATTGAACGCCTCCTTGGCCGCGGCGATGGCCTGTCGGGTGTCGATCTCATCCGCCATGGTGACCTTGCCGATAACCGTGTTGTTGGTCGGGTTCACTAGGTCAACGACCTGGGTTCCATGGGGTGTGACGAACTTGCCGTTGATGTAGGCGCGATCAAAGGCTCTTACCAGAGCTGTGGTTTCGTTTTCGTTCATTTGCGTTTACCCTTATGACATTCAGCAATCTTTGCCCAACTTCGCCGAGTCTCTCTGGACCCGGCTACAATTTCATTCTGGCCGAATAACGCACGGGAGTAACTAGCAAAAGACGCCACTCTTCTTGCAAAATATGCCAAACGGAGCGATATGCTCATTCGCCGTTGAGGTGGGGTCAGCATATGGCCTCGTAACCGCTCGAAGAAAGCCACCGACAGACTCCCAAACTTCGAATCCATGCCCCACGAGCTTCGCCTACTGTAGCTTAGCTTAGCTAAGCTAATTCAATCAGTTCCGCCGGCTCGCGCCGAGGCGGCGAGTGGGCTCCGTACACTACTTCGCCCCGAAGGCGGGGATGGCCCCGCAACCGTTTGGGTTGGCCTTGATGTGATGCGGGCTCTGTGTTCTCCATGATTCCCCTATAACAATGTGCGGAGACCGAAAGCCTTTGGCCTATTTCGCCGGGCGTGAACCGGCGATGAGGATGTCGACGAGTCTTCTGGCGCTCTGCTGCCAGTCCGGACTGGTGGCCACGTTGGCGACACCAATCAGCGCCCGCAACAGGTCGATGGCATCGAGATCCTTACGGATGTCCCCGCTCTTGACCGCACGCTTCACCAGCGCTCGAATCGCTTCCCACATCCGTGCATAAGAAGCCTCGAACACTTTCTTTGGATCACCCAGGAGCGCATTGAGCGCAGGGGCGATGAGTTGCTTGGCAGCGATGTAGTCAACAAACAACAGTAACCAGGCCCGTAGTGCCTCGATCGGTGGCAATTCCTTAGCGAACTGTTGTTCCGCTGATGCCAGCTTTTCCATCTCTGTCCGATAAACCGCCTCCAAAAGTTCCTCGCGCGTAGGAAAGTGACGATATAGCGTTCCCGGTCCGACGCCTGCGTCTCTGGTGATGTCGTCGAGGCTCGTGTTTGCGCCGGAGCGCGTAAACGCCTCCTTGGCTACTTCCAGAATGCGTTCTCGATTCCGTTGCGCGTCACTGCGCGGCTTACGAACGGAAGCCTGTTTACGTGTGGGCATATCTCAAAAAAATCTTGCAACCGGAGGTAGTCTCCGTTAATCTATAAATACGGAGACTAACTCCGTTTTAGCAGGCGCGTAACAATTCGTCAACATTCGCCGGTTACGGATTCGCCATTCGAACGGAGCGAAAGGACAAAACAGCATGCGTGTGTTTCTAACCGGGGCTACGGGTTTTATCGGATCTGCCATCGTTCCGGAACTCATCAAAGCGGGACATCAGGTGCTCGGACTGACGAGGTCCGATCCCGGTGCCCGGTCTCTCATCGCCGAGGGAGCCGAGGTGCACCGGGGTAGTCTTGAAGACCTCGAAAGTCTGCGCAGCGGAGCAGCCCAATCGGATGGGGTGATTCACTGTGCTTTCGATCACAGCGCATTCGGAAGCGATTTCTCGAAGTTCCTTGAGGTCTGTGAAAAGGACAGGCGCGCCATCGAAGCTCTCGGAGACGCGCTCAAGGGATCGGACCGCCCACTGGTAATCACCTCCGGAACGGGAATGGGGAACGCTGCTCCGGGTCAACCCGCAACCGAAGATCATTTCGATCCCGACCACCCGAATCCGCGCCGGCTGTCGGAAGTCGCGGCCGCTGCCGTATCCGAGCGTGGCATGAACGTGTCGGTAGTGCGTCTTCCTCAGGTCCACGACACCGTGAAGCAGGGCCTCATCACCTACGCGGTCCAGGTTGCCCGCGAAAAGGGCGCCTCGGCGTATATTGGCGAGGGACTCAATCGCTGGCCGGCGGCGCATGTTCTCGATGTTGCCCTTCTCTACAGACTTGCGCTGGAGAAGCACGAGGCTGGCAGCAGGTACAACGCGGTCGCTGAAGAAGGAGTATCGATGCGGGAGATCGCTGAGGTTATCGGCCGGGGCCTGAAGGTGCCCGTGGTCAGCCTCTCTCAGCAGGAAGCGCAGGCTCATTTTGGCTGGCTGGCGATGTTCGTGAGCTACGATATGCCCGCTTCAAGCGCACAAACCAGGCGACGGCTTGGATGGCGTCCAACCGGGCCCGGACTAATTGCCGATCTCGAACAGATGCGCTGGCCCGAAGCAGTAACGCACTAATAAGGAGAAACAAATGACGAAAGTATGGGGAGCAACTTCAACTGCCGACGAGGTTCTGTCGGGAATCGATTTGCACGGGAAACGCATTCTCGTCACCGGCGTGTCCGCGGGCATCGGCGTTGAGACGGCGCGGGCTCTTGCGGCCCACGGCGCGCACGTGACAGGAGCAGCGAGGGACCTTGAGAAAGCCGAAGCCGCGACCGCGCAGGTGCGAAAAGACGCCGTGTCGAATGGCGGCAGCTTCGAGCTGGTCGCGCTCGATCTGGCCAGCCTGAAGAGCGTTCGCGCCTGCACCGACGAACTTCTGGGGCGCGGGAAGGCTTTCGATGTAGTCATAGCCAATGCAGGAGTAATGG
>DATNLB010000338.1:0-4935 GCA_035603095.1 Candidatus Acidiferrales bacterium | reverse complement strand
CAAACGACTCGCGAAAAACGAGGGAACAAATCAGGGAACAATAACAGTTCCTTGCTGTTCTTTATGAGGCTTTTTACTCCACTACGTTCCTCGTAAATGGTTGAAATTCCGTCTCGAATTACATTCTGCTCCCAAGGCGAGCGGGTGCTTTATGGGAGGGACCTGTGCCGTTGGGACTTGAAGGATCGTTTGGCCGCAAATACAGAATCGGAAAAACTTCCCCCCGCCGCCGCGGGGGTACGGGTAGTGAGGCACTTTGCACGCGACAGACTCTGGCGCTGTCAGATAGGTTTGCAACAAGTGCTAAGTGTTGTGATCGGTTGCCCGCATCGAACCGGGCCAGGGTTGTCCTCCGTCTTGGCGGAGCCATCTATTCTAATGACTATCTAATTCCGAAGAATTCTCTTGACATGAAAATGCGAGCCTGCTAGTTTTCTAGCATAGCTGCTGGGAAAATAGCACATGACGCGAAAACCCAAGCCAAACGCCCTCTCCCGCCGCGAACGCCAGATCATGGACATTCTTTATAAGCTCGAGAGCGCCTCCGTCGGCCAGGTCTTGTCGCAACTCACCGATAAGCTCAGCTACTCCACCGTCCGCGCCCAACTTCGCGTGCTCGAAGAAAAGGGTCACGTTCGCCACGAGGAGCACGGCCTGCGCTACGTCTACGTTCCCGCAGTGCCGCGCGGCGTGGCACGCCGCTCCGCTCTCCGCCATCTTGTCGAAACGTTTTTCGAGGGCTCCACGGAAAAAGTCGTGGCCGCGCTTCTCGGCGGTGAAGTCGCGCGGATCTCCCCGGAAGAGTTCGATCGCCTCGCCCGCCTCATTGCGAAAGGCCGAAAGGAGAGCTGACCATGAGCACGCTCGCCAACTCCGAACTCGCGCTCACGTTTTTAATCGCGTGTTGCGCCAAGGCCACCATTCTTCTCGCGTGTGCCTGGATAACCGTAATCGCACTGCGCCGGCGTTCCTCCGCCCTACGCCATCACGTTTGGGCAGCTGCTATTCTCGCCTTATTCGTGCTTCCTTTCCTCGCGCTGCTGCTTCCCGCGTGGCACTCCTCCGCGCTCGGCAGCGCCGCCGCTCTGTGGAGCCCCGCGCACGCGAACACAGCGAGCTCAAACTCTTACGCGATTCCTTCTATCATTATTGAGGCCGTAGCCGCCTCTCCAGTCTTCAACAAACTTGTCATCGCCGTTCTTTTCGTCTGGGCGCTCGGCTTTTCTTTCGTCTTCCTAAGGCTTGCAGCAGGTCTTGCGCGCCTCGCTTGGGTCTCAGCGCATGCGAAGCCCATCTTCGACGAGGATTGGATGCGCACTGTCTTCGAACTTTCCCAGTTCCACAGACTCGCTCGCTCCGTCCGCCTTCTCCAATGCGGCAGTTCTCTCGCCATGCCCCTCACGTGGGGAATTTTCCGTCCCGCCATCGTGCTGCCCTCAGACGCTACCGATTGGCCCGAAGACCGCCGCCGTATCGTCCTCTCCCACGAACTCGCGCACATCGCCCGCAACGACTGGCTCTTGCAAATTTGCGCCGAACTCACCCGCGCCATCTACTGGTTCCATCCCCTAGTCTGGCTGGCCGCCGCACAGCTCCGCCAGGAAAGCGAACGCGCCTGCGACGATTCCGTCCTGAACACCGGCATCGATCCCTCGCACTACGCGAACCAACTACTCGAGCTCGCGCGGACGCTCAAAAACGCGCATCGCGGCTGGTCCACCGCACTCGCCATTGCCCGCCCAACGAATCTGGAAAGGAGATTTATCGCCATGCTGAATCCAAATTTAGACCGCGGGGGAATCTCGCGAAGAACGGGGCTGCTCCTGAAAGTCGCTGCCTTGTGCTTGCTCCTTCCGCTCGCCGCCCTGCGCCTGCCGGGTCAGAATTTGGCCGGGAAATTTACGGGTACCATCCTTGATCCCAGCGGCGGCGCTGTTCCGAACGCGACCATCGTCATGACCAACCACAAAGCAAACACATGCGCGCCGAGTCTAGCACTCCCGCCATGTACCGTTGACATGACCACTTCGGACGCGGATGGCAATTTTGTTTTCAAAGCTTTGCCTTCCGGCGAGTACGAAATGAAAGTGCTCAAGCCGGGATTTGCCACCTACCTCGCGCCGCAAGTTGTGCTCGATCCGGGCCGCGACCTCGCGATGACCGCCAAGTTGAACATCGGTAGCATCAACGAGACAGTGGATGTACAGGCGGAGGGTTCCGCGAAATCCGCAGCAGCCGCACAGGCATTGGAAGCCGAGGCGAAATCAAAGGCCACGCGCATTCGCATTGGCGGTAACGTGGAAGCGGCGAAGGTGATTACAAAGGTGCAGCCCATCTACCCGGAGAGCGCCAAAGACGCGGGCGTGCAAGGTACTGTGCTGCTTCATGCGGTTGTGGGTATGGACGGCAGGCCGCTCCAGCTGCAAGTGTTGAATAGCCAGATCAATCCGCACCTCGCCCGCGCCGCCGTCGAAGCGGTCAGCCAGTGGCGCTATCAGCCCACGCTCCTGAATGGCGAGCCCGTCGAAATCGATACAACCATCCAGGTGAAATTCTCACTGGCCCCCTAGACTCACTTCATCGCCTACGCGAACCGTACCCGCCCGCCGTGGGAAATTCTCCGAATCTGTACTCTCGGCCAAACGATGGTTCAAATCCTTGGATCGGCATTTTGGCGTACCTCGGATCTAAAGGACTTACGGATTGTCGGTGGCCAAACGATGGTTCATAAGCGGTCAAGCGATGGTTCAAGTCACACGTTCGGGAGGAACCGGGAAAGCAGAAACCGCGAAGCTGCCGGCGCAGGAATTGGCCCGAAGCTGTGCCCAAGAAAATGCGCGGAGGAAAAAGGGAGACTTACCGAATTCAGGGAGAGTCGGAATGAGTGGGAGGCTTGAGCGAATCAAGTGGTGCGGACTACTCGTAACGTAAAGCAACCATCGGATCGAGGTGGGAGGCGCGACGGGCGGGTATATAGCAAGCAGCGAGGGCGACAAGCCCGAGAAGCAAAGCAACCGACAGAAATGTGAGTGGATCAAACGGGCGAACGCCGTAAAGCAGGCTGGCAAGGTAGCGCGTCGCGCCGAGCGCTCCCAGTATGCCGAAAGCCGCGCCAACGGCTGACAATCCGACTCCCTGGCGCACGATAAAGCGCAAAACGTCAGAGGGACGCGCGCCCAGCGCCATGCGCACTCCGATTTCACGCGTCTTTCGGGAGACTTCGTAGGAAAGCAGTCCGTACAATCCAAGGCAAGCGAGCAAGAGAGAAAGCGCGCCAAAAAAACTCGATAGGCGCGCAATCAGACGCTCTTGGAAGAGCGAGCGATCAATCTGTTCCGTTTCTGTTCTTAAGCTAAAGAACGGGAGGTTGCTGTCTAGCTGGCTCACAGTGCTGCGAACTTCAGGAATAATCGTTCGCGGGTTGAGGGCAGTGCGCACCTCAAACACCGCCTCGCCTCCTCCCGCTGGGATGAACAGCGTTGGCGCGATTTCGCTTCACAGACTTTGAAACTTGGTGTCTCCGACGATGCCCACGATCTCGCGGCTCGAACCCTGATGACCAACGCCGGTGATGTGCCGGCCGAGTGGATTCTGATCCTTGAAAAAGGTACGTGCAAATGCCTCGTTGATCACAGCTGGTTCCCACTTGGTGTCCGATGGCAGGGAGTAATCCTGTGATGTGAACACGCGTCCGGCCTTGAGGGGAATACCCATGGTTTCAAAGTATTTTGGTCCAGCAGCAAGGCCGAGCGTTCCGTGCGACGTGTCCTGCGCTTCTCCTTCGATCCCAAAGCTCGTGGTCCAGGAATTGCCACTCAGCAGATCATCAAACGAATAGGTTGCCGACTTAACGCCGGGCATTGCTTGTAGGCGCGCCAACAGTTCAGAGTACAGGTTCTTGGACCGCTCCGCGGTGTATCCGTTGAGCGAAGGCTCCATCCTAAAGAGGAGGATATTGCGCGTTTCAAAACCGGGATTGATGCCCTTTAGATTTTCGAGTGTGCGCACCATCAGGCCCGCACTCGAAAGAGCCAAAATGGCGAGCGCTACCTGAGCGACCACGAGGCCGCTACCTAGATTCAGCCATTGGTTGCGGGATGCGCCAGCCGCAAGCGCCGATGTGCTTTCTTTCAGTGCCGGCGTCAAGTCCAACCTGGTGCCGCGAAACGCCGGCGCGAGGCCAAAAAAAATCCCGGTGAGAATGGAAACTGCCAAGGTGAACACAAGGACGCGGAGGTCGAGATACACCGCCACATGGGATGGCCACAATCCGCCTCGAGACATGAAAGCTACAAGTGGTTGTACGCTCCAGTAGGCAAGCAGAATTCCCGCTGTGCCGCCTGCCAAAGAGAGGAGCAGGCTTTCGGTGAGCAATTGCCTGACGATTCTTGCGCGTCCCGCACCGAGAGCGAGGCGCACGGCAAATTCCCTGTGGCGAGTGGAAGATCGCGCCAGCATCAGGCCGGCAAGATTGGCACAGGCTACTAAGAGCACCAGGCCTACTGCAGTCATCAGGACGGTCAGGGGAGTTGAAAACTGTTCGCGTAATCCGCTGATTGCTTGAGGGGCGGGCATGAGAACTAAGCGAGGCGCATCTTCGGTCTTGAAGAATTCCTTCGATTTGTCCAGAACATCGTTGTGGAAAAGAGCGCTAGCGGCGGCTTGCGCCTGCTCAATGCTCATTCCTTCCTTGAGCCGCGCGACGACGTAAATCCACCAGATGTCGTCACCAGCTTTCAGCGAAGGATGATCTCCGCTGACGTTCCCGAACAAATCCAGTCCAATCTGTGGGCTGACTGACAACGGAAGCCAGAGGGAGCGAACGCGGCCCGGATCCAAGCTGGGGAATCCCTTTGCCGCCACGCCCGCAATCGTCACGGGAACATTGTTCAGCCAAACTGTTTTTCCGACCGCGGCGGGATCGCCACCGAAGGC
>DATNLB010000614.1:0-3685 GCA_035603095.1 Candidatus Acidiferrales bacterium | reverse complement strand
TTGGGGGCGCGCCGGGTGAGATCCCGCTCGAAGCGGGGGCCCCGCCGGAGCAGGAGTTTGCTTTGACGCCGCCTGCGGTTTCGACGCCCGAGCCTGGTTTGCCGTTCGAACAGAATCCAGAAGCTCTGGAATCGTCCGTGGCGGTCACCAGCGAGATCCAGCAGGCAGTGGAAAGTTCCGTGGAGACGCCGGCCTCTGCCGAGCCAGAAAGAAAAGGCCGTCGCCGGGGACGCCGCGGGGGACGGAACCGGCGCAAGAGCACCAACGGGAAGGCAGCACCAGTGGTTCCCGGTGAGCACGCGGAAGCGCCTGCGCCACGACGCGGATTGCCTCCCGCCGTCTTCGATGAATCGGCGGAGCCGACTCCTCCCCGAGTGACGCACAGCCGAGCGATTCCCAACTTGCCGATCGAGCCGATTGGAGAGCCGAGCGGATCAAGCGTGAAGGGACGTTACGGCGATCCCGGGCTCTCTTCGCGAATTTCCTTGCTGGAAATGCAATTCCGCAGGCTGATGACCTGCCCGCCCGCCAAACTGGAAGAGGCCGACCGCGCCCCCGCAGGGCCGGGTGTATTTGTCCTGACGGATTCGGACCTGACGAGCTATTACTACGTGGAGGCTTGCCAGACGCTGCGCATCGCCATCGGCAACTTGTTGCGTGGCGGCAGCCGCCGCGGAGTGGATTCGATCAAGCCGCAGCTCGCGCAGTACCTGGGAATTCCGGAAACGCGCGTGGCGAAGTATCTGGCGGACCATTGCGTGGTGCGTTGGCTGCAACTGGATGAAGGCGCTTCGAATTTTGCGCATTTTGTCATCGCGGTCCTCCGGCCGGCCCTCAACGAATAGAAAAGGCTTGGCAGGGAATACGCAGGATCTTCCACAGAAGAGGAAAGTTCTAGCCCAAACGGACTACGAGTAACCCCACTTTGGGGACTCGAAGAATGGCCGTTAAATGTCTTGGTTTGCCGTTCGACCCCCGATTCTGACCGTTCGGTGCAACACGCTGGCGTTCGCCCCGGGTAACCCTCAAACTATAGGAGTCCAAAGACTTATGGACGTGCCTGGTGTTCGTGGTACGGTTCTTATGCACGTAAAGGTGAGCCCGGGGGCAGTCGTTTGAGTTCTGTATCCAACGATTGAGTGGGCTAATCTAAATTCAAGGCCATGTGATAAGCATTTTTTGAAAGTGGAGGGTAGAGGTTTATGCCGAATACTGTGGGCACGCAAATCGCGAGGACGCTTGATTGGGTTCTTTGCAAGACGGCTGGAATCACTTTTGACACCATCCAGTACTTCAACAAGCGCAATCCGAATCCGTCCGTCACTCCGAAGTGGTCGGATAAGCCGCTGCTGAAATCATGGGAGAAGACCAAGCCGACGCTGGGCTTCCCGCGGCAGACCGATTCTCTTTGCCCCGCGTGCGTGAAAGAAGCACGCGAAGCGATTATTGCGGGCAAGAAAGATTGGCGCGACCTGATGAGCGAGAAGGTCGGCGAAATCAAGGCGCAGATCATCGAGCGCGATGGCCAAGTGTGGATGGTGAAGGACTGCCCGCTGCACGGCCACTACGAAGACATGATGGCTGTCGATTCGAAATGGCTGAGCTGGATTGAACGCCAGTACCCGGGCCGCGATATTCCCGCGCACAACGACGAGGACCTTCATAAGCACGGCTCCAGCACAGTGCGTTACGGCCGCGGGTCGGTGCTTACTGTTGATTTGACCAACCGCTGCAACATGATGTGCGATCCCTGCTTCATGGACGCGAACCAGGTCGGTTACGTGCATGAACTGGGCTGGGAAGAGATCAAGGAAATCCTGGACAACGCGCTGAAGATCAAGCCGCGGCGGCAGATGTCCGTGCAATTCAGCGGCGGCGAGCCGACGATGAGCCCGTACTTTTTTGATGCGGTCGCGTATGCGCGCAAGATCGGTTACAACAGCGTGCAGGCGGCGACGAACGGCATCGAGTTCGCCAAGAGCAAGGAGTTCTGTAAGAAGGCGTTCGAAGCGGGCATGCGCTACGCGTACCTGCAGTTTGACGGCATCGGCAACGACGCCAACAGCCACCGGCAGATCGGCAATTTGTTCGATGTGAAGCTGCGCGCCATAGAGAATATGCACGAGGCGGGCATCGAAATCGTGCTGGTGGTGACGATCGTCAATAACGTGAATAACGATCAGGTCGGCACCGTCGTGAAGTTTGCGATGGAGAATCCCAAGAAAATCGCGTTTGTGAGCTTCCAGCCGGTTTCCTTTACCGGGCGTGACGAAGACATTACTCCGGAACGCCGCTTGCGCCAGCGCTACACGCTTTCGCATCTGGCGCAGGACGTCAGCGCGCAGGTGGGCAAGGTAGAGCCGACGCGCGACTGGTTCCCGATTTCGTTCGTCAGCACGTTTGCGGGATTCTCGGACATGGTGAAGGGGCAAGAGTCGCAATGGGGTTCGCTCTCCTGCGGCTGCCACCCTAACTGCGGAGTAGGCACGGCGCTGATGATCAACAAAGAGACGAAGGAATGGGCTCCCGTTCCGCGCTTCCTCGACGCCGTGCAGCTCACGAAAGACGTCACCGACATTACCGATGCGGCCCGCGGCAAGAATTTCTCGAACTTCATGATGGCCATGGCCCTCTTGAAGAACTACAAGCCCTTCCAAGGCCCCAAGGGGCTGAAGCTGTATGACCTCTTCAAGAAATTTGACAAGACGTGGGCGCTGACCAAGGGCTCGGAAAAGAAATACGGCAAGACGTCTCCGGACCGCACTTACGAAGACGCCATGAAGCGCCGGCAGACCGATCCCTGGAACTTCCTGTTCATCGCGGGAATGTGGTTCCAGGATTTGTTCAACTATGACTTCCGGCGCACCGAAATGTGCATCATTCCGTATGCGACGCAGCAGGGCGAGATCAGCTTCTGCGCGTACAACACCGGAGTGGGCTGGCGGCAGATCATCGAGAACATGCATAAGAACGCGACCGTGGCCGAGTGGTACAAGAACCACGGGAAGCATGAGATTTATGCGAAGGGCAAGACCGTCAACCTGCAGAGCTTCGAGCATTCCTTGAAGATTGACTCCGAAGACGCTGCTCGCGTGCGCCACCTGGAGCACGATGTTCCGGTGACCGCGGCGGAAGAAGACCGCGCTCGGCGTAAGAAAGCTTACGAAGAGCAGGCCAAGGTTCGCGCGATCTACGAAGAGTTGGTGCTGAAGAAGCCTCAGCCGACGGTCGTGCAGATTGGCACGGTCAGCGACATCGCGAAGGCGGTGCCGGCCAATTTCGCGAACGCGGGCAAGCCGGTTACGATTGCTCCGGCGATTGGGAATGGCCATTCCAACGGCAACGGGCATTCCAACGGTAACGGCGCTCCTGCTGGCGCTCCATCCGCCGAAAAGGCCGCTGAAGCGGTCGCTGGCGACTAATTCAGCTTCTTTGTAGGGGCGCAGCATGCTGCGCCCCTACCCAAGGTAGACGGGGGCCTTTGTCTCCTCTGTTCAATGCGGTAAGTCTAATTGTTCTTTTTTCCCCGCCGTTTCTTGCCTTTTTTGTGTGGAAGAAATTCCTCCAATCACCGACGCATTTGGAAAGGCCTCAATGGAAGACCATCGTCGAATGGATCGCCAAACTCTCGGCTTCGGGTTTCTTCGTCGTGTGGGTGATTGCTTTTCTCACAATACCCTGCGAC